>CAYRWH010000005.1:14338-27008 GCA_964427935.1 uncultured Halobellus sp.
TCAGCGTCGAGCGGCGAGAGAACCTCGCGAGCGGCGTCGACATCCGTCGCGGTATCGAGGAAGCGCCGATAGCTTGTCGCTAGAAGCTCACCGGTGAGCGTCGCACGATAGCCGTCCGTCTCGCGAGCCACCAACGTCTCGGCTTCGAGTTCGTCGATAGCGCGGTTCACGGTCGACCGAGAACAGTCGAGAGCGTCGACCAATTCGTGCTTTCGGAGTGACTCCCCAACCAGCGTTTCGAGGAAATCGAGCCGGCGTTGGACCGTCTCGACCAGCCCCGGGAGGTCCTCCATACGTTCGGTATTCGGTAGCAAGCCCCTCCCACATAATTGTTTCTTTTCCGAGATGACATTCCACGGGGTGACACGATCGGTCACGAGGTGAGAATATGGGGTCAGGCGCGAGAAACAGGAACATGAACGGGAACGCTACCGCGGAAACGAAAGCGAACGGCCGAGTCGCGAGCGTGGTGGCGGACGCGCGGTCCGCCGGGGCCGAACTGGTGGACGCAGAGACACGAACGGTATCGAGGATCATAGACGCCGTCGGCGAGATGCTGACGGGTCGGGAGACGGCGGCTCGGTTCGGTCGGCTCGCGGCCGAAGAAACGGGGCGGGGACATCCAGGCTCGAAGGGCGAGAAGATTTCGACCACCGTCACAGCTGCGCTACGCGACGTTCGGTCGGAGCCGACGGTCGGTGTCGTCGACCGCGACGACCGTGCGGGTACGCTGACGGTCGCGCGACCAGTCGGCGTCGTGGGCGTCTCGGTGCCGACGACCCACCCCGTGGTGGTTCCGGCCGTCGTCTCGCTGTTCGCGCTCGCCGGACGGAACGCGGTCGTGTTCGCGCCGTCACCGTCGACGGTCGAGACCTGTGACGTGGTCGTCGGGACGATCCGCGAGGCGCTTTCGGACGTTGGTGCCCCGCCGGAACTCGTCTCGACGGTGCCGGCACCCGCCTCGAAGCCGGGAACCGACTCCTTGTTTGAGCTGTCAGATCTGGTGTGTGCGCCCGGATCGTCGGCGACCGTCGCCGCCGGACAGCGGTGTGGAACGCCGAACCTCTGTACCTCGGCGGACGGACTCGTTGCCGTCGCCGACGGGACTACTCCGGCCGCCGACGTGGCAACGAGCGTCGCCGTCGGAGCGACGTACGACTTCGGCGCGCACCCCGCCGCAGACGCCGCACTTGTGACGACGAGCGACGCTCGCGACGACGTGATCTCCGAGCTTCGATCGGAAGGTGGATACGTCCTCTCCGAACAGGAGACGGATTCGCTCAGAGCGCTGGTCACGCGGGAAGGGACGACGCCGGAAACGCTTCACGGATGCTCCCCACGGTGGCTCACGACGGAACTCGACGTTCCGCCGGACGCGCGGACCGCTGCGTTCCTCGTCGTCGAGCCCGTCGGTCACGACGATCCGCTGGCGACGCTGCCCGGGATTCCGGCGGTTGCGATCCACGACCGGGACAGGTTCGGCTCCGCGTTGTCGCTCGCGGGCGACCTCGGTGGAGCACACGCGGCAGCGATCCACACGACTCGCCGAAGACGCGTGGAGCGGGCGGCTGAAACCCTCCGAGTCGGACGGCTCGTCGTCAACCAGTCAGGAACCGCGGCCATCGGGTCGTCGCCAAACGGGTTTGCCGTTGCTCCGGTACTCGGGGGCGGGACCGACGAGGGAAGCCAGCTATCGGGTGGGCTGACAGTCGAGGATTTCGTTGAGACGACGACGGTGGCGACTGATAGTACGTCGACAGATCCGATCGACAGTCCCGGCGTGAACGAGACGTGGAGAGGACCCTAAGGAGTGGCCCAAAACGGTTATAGTTCGATCCGTTCGACTATCGCGTCGCTACCGTCGTTTTTTGTGTTGATAGCGACGATCCGAACCTCATCCGCTAGCAGCGATCCCTCGATTTTGGCCTTCAATAGAGAGTCGACCTGGTAGACACCGGCAGCGTTCTCCATTCGGATCTCGACCTGTGCGGGAACCTCCTCGTCGGGTCGCAGGATGACAGACTCGATCGCCTGCGACGAGACGGTGTTGATACCCCTTCCGCCCTTCTCATACGGAACCCGCGAACGACCGCGTTCCATGTCGAGGCCGTCGGCGATCCGGATGACACCGGCCTCTCGGGTTAGCGTCTCTTCCTCGGTATGATGACAGAGAATCGCATGGAGCACCTCGGCTTTTACTCTGACTCGGTCGGGGATGTCATAGAACTCGGGCAGGATTCGGTCGAGCACGTCGGCAGCCAGCGGAATCGAGTAGTACGGGTGATCGTCGCGGTGGACGACGTGGCCGATGTCGTGGAGTGTCGCCGCGAGCGCAATGATAACGGGTTCGTCAGCCTCGTCGAGACCCTGTTGACGCGCGCCGTTGAACTCCACGCCACCGGCTTTAAGTAAGTCGTAGAGCTGGAGCGCCCGGTCCCGAACGATCTCGACGTGTTTCGTTCCGTGGTCGTTGTAGCCTTTTCTGGCGACCGGGTTGACGTTCTGTACCTCCAGATACGTCGTTATTTCCGGGTCCGTTGTGATCCGGTCGAGTACCTCGTTGACTCGCTCGTCGGGAAACGCGTGATCGTGGTCAGGGTCGTACTCGCGTCGTTCGACGTGCTCGTCGTCGGCAGGCTTGGTCATCGGATGCTTCCAATGGGGTCGGGAAATAAAAGCGTGTGGCGACTGCCCGACTCGGTCCTAACGGCAGTACTTGGACCGAGACACAACGTATAACAACGAGAGAATCGTACGGTTGTGTGTGACCTACACCGCGTTCGAATGCGGCTCGCAAACGCTGGCAGCGACGCGGCTCTTCTCGAAAAAACGCGCGTGACACGTCCACAGGCGGGAGTGGCACCCCCGTCCCGGACGACCCTGAACTCACGCGCAGACGATCTAATACACGACGGCCGATCAACCACCACGGCCAACGGACCACCGCAGCCGGTCGACCGTTGCGGTATCCACTCACTGTGGTCACCCACTGCGACCACAACCCACTGCGACCACCCATGACGAACCCAACACGAACCACAACACCGTATACGACGGAGAACGAAGCGCTCGACGACGAACAGAGCGACGAGACCCAGTCTGCGGAACCATTCGAGGGCGTGTATCCGGCGATGACCACGCCGTTCACGGAGACAAACGAGATAGATCACGAGCAGCTCGCCGACAACGCTCGATACCTCGAACGCGCTGGCGTCGACGGCGTCGTCCCCGCGGGCTCGACGGGTGAGTCCGCAACGATGACCCACGACGAGCACATCGAAGTCATAGAGACCGTCCGTGACGCGGTCGACGACGTGCCCGTCATCGCGGGGACCGGATCGAACAACACCGCGGAAGCACTCTCACTGTCCCGCCGCGCTGCCGACGCCGGGGCCGACGGTCTACTGCTCATCTCTCCGTATTACAACAAGCCCGAGGCTGCTGGCTTCCTCGACCACTACCGAACGATTGCGGACGCAGTCGATCTTCCCCAAATCGTGTACAACGTGCCCTCGCGGACGGGGCAGACTATCCCCGTCGATGTCGCCGTCGAACTCGCCGAACACCCGAATGTACTCGGATACAAGGCCGCATCCGGCGATTTAAATCGGATCAGTAAGATCGTCGAGCGCACCCGCAACGAGCGGTTCTCGGTGTTGTCGGGTGACGACGGACTGACGCTCCCGACGCTCGCCGTCGGCGGGACCGGAACAATAAGCGTTGTCGCCAACATCGAGCCGGAGCGCACCTGTGCGATGGTCGGCGCAGCGCTCTCCGGCGACTACGGTCGAGCGCGCAGGCTTCACCACGAACTCGCACCGCTTGTCCGCGAACTGTTTGTCGAGACTAACCCGATCCCCGTGAAGGAGGCGATGTACATCCGGGGGCGAGGAGGCCCCGGTATTCGGTCGCCGCTGACTCGTCTCTCAGCGGAGCGACGGGAGTCGCTCCGGACGCTACTCGCCGAATACGAGGGTGACGCGCCTGAGCCGGTGGAGGCCGTCGAATGACCGGGTCGCTCCGTCTCGCCGTCACAGGTGCTGGTGGTCGCATGGGCCGTGAGGTGATCGAGGCGGCGGCAACACGCGAGAACGTGACGGTCGTCACCGCGGTCAACCGCACCGAGACGGAGCCCGTCGGAGACGTGAGCGTCGCCGACGCGGCGCGGCTCCCCGAACTCCTCTCGGAGACTGACCCGGATGTCCTCGTCGACTTCACGGGACCGGAGTCGGCAGTGTCGTACGCAGAGGCAGCCGCAGACGCCGGGGTCGCCGTCGTGACCGGAACCACCGGATTCGACGAGGATGAGATCGACCAACTCCGCGGGGCGAGCGAGTTGGTGCCCGTGTTGAAGGCTGCCAACTTCGCACGCGGGGTGGCCGCGCTCCGGCGGGCGGTTCGCGAGGCGGTTGCCGCCGTTCCCGGGTACGATATCGAGCTCACGGAGACACATCACAACGGAAAACGCGACGCTCCGTCGGGCACCGCTATGACTCTCATCGAGGACATCGAGAGCGTTCGCGATGGCCTCGACCGACGCGTTCACGGTCGTGAGGGCGACGCGCCCCGCGAAGACGACGAGATCGGCGTCCACGCCCGGCGCGCGGGCGACGTGACCGGCGAACACGAAGTGTTGCTGGCGGGCAATCGTGAGTCGATCGAATTGACTCACCGCGCCGGCGACCGCGGCGTGTTCGCGGAGGGGTCACTCGACGCCGCGGCGTGGCTCTCTGGCCGCGACGCCGGCTGGTACGCGTTCGACGACGTACTCGACGAGTGATGCCGACAGCGTCTCCACTCGCTAATGCTCGTCACGCATATATAGATCGACGAATAAATACCGCGACTCATCCACAGACATAGCAATGACGCTTGAATCCGACGTATCAGAGCTCTGGCATCGCTATCAGAACGGCCTCTCGGCTGCGGAGACGACCGACGACGACGACGCGGTCCTCGAAGCCTTTCTCGCGGCGCTCGAAGCCGGTGAGGTTCGCGCCGCGGAGAAGACCGGCGACGCAGTCACCTCGTGGGAGGCCAACGAATGGGTCAAACGCGGTATTCTGCTCAATTTTGGCCTCCGTGAGACCGAGCCCCGAGAGTACGGCGGCGTCACGTACTACGACGTGTTACCGCTTCGAGACACCGCCGACCTCGGCGAGCGCGGGACGCGGAACACGCCAGACGGAACCGCGATTCGCCGCGGCGCGTATCTCGGCGAGGACTGTATCATGATGAGCCCGTCGTTCGTCAACATGGGCGCACACATCGGGGACGGCGCGCTCGTCGACTCCTGTGACACCGTCGGCTCGTGTGCGCAGATCGGGTCGGGCGTTAAACTCGGGGCGAACACCCTGATCGGTGGGGTACTCGAACCGGTCGAAGACGCACCAGTCGTGATCGAAGACGGGGTCTCGCTCGGCGCGGGCTGTCGGGTTACCAGCGGGTTCCGCGTCGGCGAGAACTCCATTGTGGGTGAGAACACCCTCCTGACGCCCCGGATCCCCGTCTACGACCTCGTCGAGGAGGAAGTAATATACGGCCACCTCCCCGCAGAACGCCGCGCGTTCACGCGGATGGTCGAATCGTCCGTCGGCGACCACGAGCTGTTTGAGGGCGGCGCGTACAAACCCGCCGTTGTCGCGACGCACGTCGAGGAAGAGACGCTCGAAGCAACGCGGCGGGAAGACGCCCTCCGCGAATGACTACCGAGAGCCCGGAGCCGTCGGTCAGTCCCGCCGTACGTCGGGTGAGCGACTGGAACGCAGACACGCTCCACGAGCTCGCCGCCGACCACGACACCCCTCTGTACGTACAGGATCTCGATCGTGTGCGGGAGAACTGTCGCCGCCTCCAGGGCGCGTTTCCCAACGCCGATATCCGGTACGCGGTGAAGGCTCACACCGGGCGGGCGGTTCTGGAAGCGGTTCGCGACGCCGGTCTCGACGCCGAATGCGCCTCTGCCGGAGAGGTGGACCGCGCCCTCGCGGCCGGGTTCGGCGGCGAGCGCCTCCATTACACCGCGGTGAATCCGCCCGCACGCGACCTCGACTATGTCGTCGGCGTCGCGGGGGCAGAGCCAGCGATCACAGTTACCGTCGGTGCGGTCGACACCCTCGACCGGCTGGCGGAGCGCGGCTACGACGGTCGAGTCTGTCTCCGCGTGAACCCCGGTGTCGGGGCGGGGCACCACGAAAAAGTACAGACGGGTGCGGCCGCAAAGTTCGGCGTGCCGTACGACCGTGCCACGGAGGTCGCCCGCTCGGCTGCTGATCGGTTCGACATCGTGGGCGTCCACGCACACGCCGGGTCCGGTATCGATTCGGACCAGCTGGACAGCCACCGCGAACTGGCGGCTCGGATGGGTGAGTTGGCACGGGAACTGGCCGAGCCGAGCGCGGACGGCGTGTCTCCGCTCAGCCTCGAATACGTCGATGTCGGCGGTGGGTTCGGCGTCCCGTACGAGGAGAACGCTCCGCCGCTGGACCTGCCTGCGGTCGCGGACGCAACCCGGGAGGCGGTCGCACCGCTTCCGTCCAGCGTCGACCTCGCTATCGAGCCCGGCCGGTACGTTGTCGCCGACGCGGGAGTGCTTTTGACGCGAGTCAACACGGTCAAGCCGACACCCGATGACACGGTCGTCGGTGTCGACGCCGGAATGACGGACCTGCTTCGCCCGGCGATGTACGATGCGTACCATCCGATCCGAAACCTCGGGGGGGCGGAGAGCGCACCCCACCCCGACGAACGGCCGGCAACCCCTGTCACGGTCGCTGGACCTATCTGTGAGACCGGCGATACGCTCTGTACGAACCGAGCGTTGGCGGATCCGGCCCGGGGAGACCTCCTCGCGGTCGGGGTCGCGGGCGCATACGGATACGAGATGGCAAACCAATACAACTCGCGACCGCGCCCGGCAGAACTCACGCTCGATGGCGGCACGGCCGCCCTCGTTCGTCGACGAGAGACACTCGCCGATCTAACGACGGTCGAAGTGACTGGGGACGACCGAGACGAGACGGAGGGTAATCTATGAGTACACATGCTCTTCCGGTTGAGAAGTATCACGGGACCGGAAACGACTTTCTCGTCGTCGATGCGGATGCCCGAAGTGTCCGGGATCGTGCGGAGTTCGCGCGGGCGTACTGCGACCGCGAGACGGGAGTCGATCCCGAGGCGTTCGGCAGTGAGACCGGCGACTATCGCCGTGGGGCGGACGGCGTGCTGTTCGTGAGCATCGAGAAGCGGTACCGTCCGACTCGCATTGTAATGACGCTCGTTCAGCCGGATGGCTCTACGGCCGCAATGTGCGGAAACGGCGCGCGCGTCGTCGCGCGCTGGGCACACGACCGGACCGGCGACCGCGAGTTCATGATCGACACACAGGCGGGAACTCGCCGGGCGACGGTGAGCGCTGACGGGAGCGAGGCGACCATCGAGATGGGAGTTCCGGCGTTCGCGCCGCGCGATGTCCCGGTTTCCCGAGACGACCCGCTGATCGAGGAGCCTATCGAGGGACTGACCGTCAGTGCCGTGAACACAGGCGTTCCCCACGCGGTCGCGTTCGTCGGTCGGGGAGTGGACGAATCCAATGATACAGCGGGAACGGGTGACGTGACTAAAGGACTCGACGCAGTGGATCTTGACCAAGTCGCGCCACCGGTTCGCTACGCTGACGCGTTTCCTGACGGCGCGAACGTAAACGTCGCGGCCATCGTCGATCCCGGATCGGCTGAAAACGAAGCCAGCGGGCTTCCAGTCATCGATCAGCGAACCTACGAGCGGGGCGTGGAGGGAGAGACTCAGTCCTGTGGAACGGGTGCGGTCGCGATCGCGGCCGTCGCCGTCCGTCTCGGGCTGATCGACGGTGATACGGTCGTGGTCCGACCCCCCGGTGGCGAGTTGACAATCACAGTCCCGAACGCCGATCAGGCGACGCTAACCGGACCTGTTGCTCACGAATTTTCTGGACAGGTCGCGAGCGACCCCAGATGAACGAAACCCATCGATAGGGTAGTCTGTAGATGACGAGACACTCACACGGAGACGGTCCGCTTCCGCTCGATGCCACTCCCTTCGATCCGGTCAGGTTTCTGGAGAACGCCGTGGCAACCCCCTCTCACGAGGATGTAACCGAGATGCGGGAGCTACTTGTCTCGACGCTCGAACGGTTCGGCGCGAGTGTTACGGTCGACGACGCGGGCTGTGTTCTCGCTCACACGGGCTCACCATCGCTGGACGACGGGCCACACGTCGTGTTGAACACGCATATCGACACCGTCACGCCACACGTTCCCTTCGAACGCGACTCGGTTGAGCAGTGTCCATCAGGAGACGAGGACGGTGTCAGCGGAGCATCGCATCCCTCGGACGTGATTCGGGGTCGCGGCTCCTGTGACGCAAAGGGTCCACTCGCCGCGCTTCTGTACGGTTTTCTCGCGGCTGACCCGACCCACGGACAACTCACGCTAGCAGTGACGCCGGACGAGGAGGCGCTCTCGCTTGGCGCGGCGTCGCTCACCGGTCGACTTCCGGGGACGACTGACCGGCTCGACGGCGACCTGTTTCTCGTTGGCGAGCCGACCGGTCTCGACATCTGTACGGCCGCAAAGGGACGGTTTCAGGGTCGTGTCGAGCTCACCGGAAAGACAGCACACGCGGCGGAGTTCGCGGGGAGTAACGCCGTCGCCGCCGCGGAGGGCGCGCTCGCTGCTATCCGAACGTTCGACGCTGATGCCGACGACCACCCGCAGTTGGGGTCGCCGAAACTCACACCGACCGTCATCGAGGGAGGATCCGCGACGAATCAAGTACCAGCCGACTGTGCGATCACGGTCGACCGCCGAAGTGTCCCGCCCGAAACGGCCGAGGAGTTTAGGGCGGAACTCACGGACGCGGTACGGTCAGAGACCTCCGACGATATCGACGTTCAGTTCGATCTCACGGAGCGGGCGTCCCCGTTCTTGGAGGCGTTCTCGACCGATCCAACCCATCCGTTCGTCGACGCAGTCACGAGTGCTGTTCAACTCGCAACGGAGACAGCCGGGTGGCCGGAGGCTCGGGGCGGTAGCGTCCGCCCGTTCGAGGCGGCAACGGAGGCCTCGTACTTCGCTCCTGCGCCAACCGTTGTGTTTGGTCCCGGAGACCTCGCCGACGATACCGGAGCGGTCGCCCACGCTGAGCGGGAATACGTACGCCTTCGTGAAGTCGAGGTCGCGGCCGCGGCAGTTGTACATGTCGTCGAAACCGTGCTGTGAGAGTGATGTGCGGACCCTTATAACAGATATCGGTCTTGGCGTTCCGAGAGGTCGATGAATTCGTCGGCCGCATCGACAAGTTCATCGGCGGTGGAGTTGGCAAAGCCCATCGCTTCAACGCGAACGCCCGCGTGCCGGAGATGCGAGCAGAGCCGAGCGAAGTCGCCGTCGCCGGTGACAAGAACCATCGTGTCGACGTGGTTTGCGAGAGTAACAGCGTCGAGACTCATCCCGACATCCCAGTCCGCTTTCTTCGAGCCGTCAGCGAACGTTTTGATATCTTTAATTTTAGTTTCGAAGCCAATATCGCGGAGGGCCTCGAAGAAGCTCTCCTCCTCAGGTGAGTCAGCCCGGATTACGTACGCGATAGCTCGGACGAGGGAGCGAGCGCGAACTGCCTCTTCAAGAAGCGCAGAGTAGTCGATATTCCGCGAATACAGGCTTTGGGCGGTGTGATACAGGTTTTGAGAGTCGGCAAGCACGCTGACTCGCTGGGCCGAATGTACGTCGGTCATACGAGGCAGTTCATCGGCAACAAGTAGGCTTTTGGGATCCCTCCACCGGCGGACCTCGATCAAGACGCAGGCCAATCACGAAACCACCGAACAGCCTCGATTCTCGATCCGAATGATCCGAAGAACCGGAGATCGGTTTACGTATCTAAAGGTTTTTGTGTGTGTGATTAATTTATAGCGGTATGTCACGGCGACACAATGGCGGCAACGACGACCCACGTCACCTTGGACGACGCGAATGGCTTTCCGCTCTTGGAATTGGCGGCATCGCGACACTCTCCGGCTGTATTGGCGGCGGAGACGAAGAAGGAGAAGAAGGTGAAGGAACTGACGAAAACAGAGACTCGTACGACACGGCGGCCGCAGCGAGTTTCGAGACACTGAACCCGATATACAACACGGAGAACGGAGCCGGTAACGCGATTGCGCGGGCTCTTGACCAGGGATTCACGTTCAATGAAGAGAACGAAGTTGTCCCGCTGCTTTATGATCTCTCAACGGAAGACGGAGAGGTCTGGACGTTCGAGGTGCGCGATAACCTGGAATTCAGTGACCCCTACGGAGAGGTGACCGCGGAGGACTTCGTCTACCTCATCCAAGAGGTCCACCAGAGTGACTGGGCCAACTCGGCAGCAGCGATCAACTGGGCCGGCGTCGAAGTCGAGCAGACGGGTGAACTCGAGTTCCAGGCGACGCTTGAGAACCCCAATCTGCTTTGGCCCGAGACGTTCGACCCGCTGCTGTACCCGATTCCACGAGACCTGATCGAGCCATACGTCGAGGACGAGGATGTCGAGGGGATGCAACAGGACGAGGAGCTGCTTGAACTCACGTTCAGCGGGAACCTCGGTGCGTACGTGATGGACGAGTGGAACCGCGGGAGCGGGACCCAGTACAGCCGAAACGACGACTACTACCTCCAGGAGGCGGACGACCTTCCGGACGAGTTCGACGATGCGCCGTACTTCGAGAGTGCGTCGATCACGTACCTCGAAGAACAGTCCTCGCGGCTGGGCGCGCTCGAAACTGGAGAAGTGGATACCGCTGGCATCCCGCCGGAGCGGTTCGAGGAGTACGACAACCGCGACGATGTTTACGTCAATCAGGTTCCAACGCCGTACAACACGATCATCTCGGTCAACATGCGTGACAACGGCTGGAACACGGGGCCGGGCAACCTGTTCCGGTACAAGGAATTCCGACAGGCAGTCAATGCCTCAATCAGCAAAGAAGAGCTGATAGAGGGTGTGTACCGTGGACTCGCGGAGCCCCACTACACGTGGCAGCCACGGTTCAGCGACTTCTATCCCGGCGATGACGACCTCCCGCAGTTCGGCATGGATGACGAGTACGGGGAGGATTTCGCCCGGGACCTAGCACAGGAAGCCATCGACCAATCGGAGTACGACTACGAGTTCGACGGCGACGAGCTCGTTGACCCCGACGGTAACCAAGTTGAACTCGACATCTATCACAGCGCCGGCCAGGAGACCTCCCAGCTCACCGCGGAGTTCATCTCCGAGGAAATGGGTGCGAACCTCGGCATCGACGTAAACGTCGAAGCAATCGACGGCACCCGATTCGGCGAGGAGTTCTGGACTGCTGATCCCGCGACTGAGGATCTGACCGACGATGTCCACGGAGAGGAAGTGTCGTGGGAAGGCAATACGGGTCCCAATAACCCCGGTCCACGCTCTGCGACGAGCAACGAGGAGTGGGACATGTCCATCGTGTACGGCCTCAACACGTACCCACGTAACCCGCTTACCAATCAAGTGTTCTTCGACGGCGCGAACGCGCAGTACAACCCGGTTGGTTACTATCCTGAGTTCGATGCGGAATCGCTGTTCGCCGATCTCCGGCAGGCGACGGACCGCGACGAGCTCACTTCGCTTCTCGAAGAGCTGTTCGTCAACCTCGCCGAGGAGCAGCCGTACATTACGATCCTGTTCAGCGACGACCTGGTCGGCTACCGCGAAGGACTAGAAGGACCGATCGAGAACTTCTCAAACGGTTGGGACCTCCCGGTCTGGACCTACGAGTAACTCCTCGGTCTTTTAACCCCGTTTCACTCATACACAACAACTCAAATGGGACTTGGAAGGTACATCACTGCTCGCGTCGCGTGGGCGGCAGTCGTCTCGCTAATTATCGTCACGATCACGTTTGTTCTGCTCGCAGCCGCGCCGAACCCGTCGGTTCGTGAGGCGGCGACGCAGGCAGCGCTACAAGGCGGTGATCCGGCGGCCGCAGCTGAACGCGAACGGGAGCTTCGAGGGTTAAACGAGCCGCTCTACGTTCGGTACATGGACTTCCTCCAGAGCGTCTACACGCTCGACTGGGGCTGGTCACAGCACCGGAGTCAGCCGGTGACGGAAGCACTGTGGGAGGGGCTGTACTACACCGCACAGTACTCGATTCCGTGGACGATCCTGACCGTGATCCTCGGGCCGATCGTCGGTGTTTACTCGGCGGCGAACATGTACAGTTGGAAAGACCACGCGGCGACCGGCTTCGCGTTCTTCGGCTACGCGATTCCGAACTTCTTTTTCGGGATCATCCTGTTGCTGATCTTCGGCGTGTGGCTCGACGTGATCCCTGTCGTGTACGACACGAGCGTTCCATTGTTCAGCCTCGCAAACGCGAACCAACTGATCATCCCGGTGTTCGTGTTGGTCACTGGTTCGATCGGTGCGACAATGCGGGTCTCACGGAACGAATCGGCGGAGTTCCAGAACTCCGACTTCATGAAGACCGCGAAGGCAAAAGGCGTCTCACCGCTTCGAGCATACGCGTATCACGTGATGCGTCCGACGCTCGTGCCGCTTTCGACAACCCTCGTGGGGCAGCTGTTGGCGCTGTTCCTCGGGTCGTCGCTCCTCGTGGAGGTCGTGTTCG
>CAYRWH010000006.1:0-25975 GCA_964427935.1 uncultured Halobellus sp.
ACATTCCCGAGCGTACAAGGCCGGACGCCGGAGAGGCGGACGCCGAAAACGCGGACGACGAAAACGCGGATGCCGAAAGTGAGGGCTCGCGAGACGGAGCGTTGACATCTAACGAGGAATCTGATGCGGATCGGACCGATGGCTCCTCGGTCGAAGAGCGACCGGACGAGGAGTAGTCAGCGACCCAACCGGTGCGTGTTCTCGTGTTCTCACTCGTCGAGTAGCTGTTGTGCGATTGTGTTCCGTAACACCTCGCTCGTCCCCTCGTAGATTTCCGAGAGCTTGGCGTCACGGTAGAACCGCTCGGCCGGGAAGTCCTTCGTGTACCCGTAGCCGCCGTGGATCTGGATTCCCTCATTTGCGACCTCCCGAGCGACCTCTGAGGCGTACAGCTTCGCCTGTGCCGCCTCCTTGATGAACGTCTCATCACGCTCTTTTAGGTCGGCGGCCTCGTGCATCAGCAGCTCCGCAGCGCGGGTTTTTGTGTCCATATCCGCGAGCTTGTGCTGGATCGCTTGGAAGTCGGCGATCGGTCCGCCGAACTGCTCGCGTTCGGTCGCGTACTCCGTAGCGGCGTCGAGCGCCGCCCGAGCGATCCCAACTGACCGCGCCGCGATCGTGATCCGACCGCCGTTCAGCGTTTTAAGTGCTTGGACGAAGCCGTCTCCGGGATCGCCGAGCAGTCGATTCTCCGGGATCCACATGTCATCGAAACGAAGCTCGGCTGTCGGACACCCCTTATCGCCGAGTTTCTCCTCCGTTCCTTCAACCACGAAGCCGTCGTCCTCATCGGGGCGGACGACGAACGAGGAGATTCCGTTCCGACCCGCGTCGGGGTCGGTCTTCGCGAACACCGTGACCGTGTCCGCGACGGAGCCGTTGGAGATCCACAGCTTCCCACCGTCGATGACGAACCCGTCTCCGTCGCGCTCGGCGGTCGTCGACATCGCGGGTACGTCCGATCCGGCTTCAGCCTCGGAGAGCGCGAACGCACCGATATCTTCTCCGGTGTTCAGCGGTGTGAGGAACTGCTCCTTCTGGGTCTCGTCACCAAACGCGTACAGCATGTTGCCGGCGAGGGAGGTGTGCGCGGCAACGACGGTGCCGAGGCCCCCGGACCCGCGTGATATCTCTGCTAACCCGATCGCGTAGCTGTGGTAGTCGAGCCCGGCACCACCGTACTCCACCGGGAACGGCATCCCTAGTAGGCCGAGGTCGGCCATGTCCGAAACCAGGTCGGCGGGAAACTCGTCAGTCTCGTCGATCTCGGCAGCCCGCGGGACGACTTCCTCGTCGACGAACGCCGCGACCGTGTCGCGGATCTGTGTCTGCTCCGATGAGAGCGTGAAGTCCATGATCGATCATTTCCCACCGGGGAACTTAGCGGTTTTTACCTGAGACGGTTGGCGATACCGAGGTCGGATCGCATGACCAGACTGGGATTGAACTCGTAACTAGGCCAAACCAAACGGTGACCGAAACGTGACCTCGTGCGAGCGCATGCCGCGAGGCTTTTTTATGGGTTGTACCGTAAGAGTCAGTAACTGAATGAGCGGACGAGAACACTACCCCGCTGAGCCAGACCTCCCGTGGTGTCACGAGGCGGTCCAAGGGGTGTCCCGTACCTTCGCGTTGACCGTCGACGTGTTGGAAGAACCGATGGCCTCACAGATATGTCTCGGATACCTACTCTGTCGCGTTGCCGATACCGTCGAGGACGCCGGGCACATCCCTCCCGATGAACAGACCGCGGTCCTCGAGACGTACAAGCGAGCGATCGATCCCGAGGAAGACGTCGATGTCGGGCAGTTCCGCGAGACAGTCGACGAGTGGCTTCCCGCGCCGGCTGACCGTAACGACGACTGGAATGTCGTCGCCGAGGCTCCAAAAGTCGTCGCGACGTTCGAAGAGCTCGACCCAGAAGCACAGGCAGCCATCGTCCCACCCGTCATCGAGATGGTTGACGGAATGGCGATGTTCGTCGACCGACACGCCGCGGAGGGTGGCCTCCGGATCGACGACCGTGACGAACTCGAACAGTACTGTTACTACGCCGCCGGAACCGTCGGTAACCTGATCACGAACCTCCTCACCCGCGGAGAGGTCTCGGATGAACGGGCCAAACAGCTCCGCGAAACGGCTGAGGAGTTCGGACTCCTGCTCCAGCTCGTGAACGTCTCGAAGGACGTGTACGACGATTACACCGAAGAGAACAACGTCTACCTTCCCGCCGAGTGGTTGGAGGCGGAAGGCGTCGATCAGGACGCCGTGATCGACCCGGAGAACCGGAAATCGTCGGCTCGCGTCGTGGACCGAACCGCCCAGTACGCCCGGTCGTTCCTCGACGACGCACAGGCATACTTGGAGACGATGCCGCTCTCACACGGGAACACGATGGAGGCGTGGACGGTGCCGTACCTGCTCGCGGTTGGGACGCTCCGGGAACTGGGTTCGCGTCCCGAGGATGCCCTGACCGAATCCGGCGTGAAAATATCCCGACAAGAAGTGTTCGCGGTCATGTCGGTCGCCGGCGACGTTGGGCGCGACTCTCTCGCAGAGCTACGCGAAACCATCGCTCGAACGCCCTACCACCGAGCCGTCGAGCCCGCCGACTAATTTTCTGCGGGCCGACTACTCGTTCAACGACCTCACAGCCGGGCACGAGCCCGCGGGACCGCGGGCACCGAGAGACCGAGGGTGTCCGCGAGCGCCTCGGCCGCGCTCAGGAGCCACTCGGCACGCTCCACCCGTGAGTCCAAGTCACCCGGACCGATCCGGTAGTTCTCGACCAGTTCCTCAACGGTCGCGCCACCGATCCACTCGTCGAGAATCCGGGCGGTCTTCACCGACTCCAGCCACTCTTCGAAGGACTCCGCCTCTCCCATCGCGGTCGTGAGTTCGTCGGCGTTCGCCTGGGCGAACTGGTACATCTCGGCGCGCTCACGGTTCCCGAGATAGGTGTCCTGCATATCCGGTGTGTCACAGATCACCTCGAAGACAGTGAGCGTAGTCACGTCAGTCATTCCGGCCGCCGTTTCCAGTCCCGAAACGATCCGCTCGCCGGTCTCGGGACGCACGTACTGTTTGGAAGTGGTTGACCCAACTGGGGTCGCAACGAGGCGGTAGCCGTCCACACCACCGGTCTCGCGGCCCACCATTCCCGCGTCGACGAGGTCGTCGACGGCGACGGCGACGGCGTCGGCCAAGCCACCGGCCCCGGCCGCACGCGCGTAGAACGTCCCCTCGAACACGTCGAGGATCTCTGCCTCCGTTTCCGCGAATCCCGTTGCGATCGCCGAGAGGACGTGTGTCCGAAGAGAGGCTGGATCCGCGAGCGTCGACTCAACCGCCTCCGGATCCCCGTCGACGTACCGCGCCACCAACTCGTCGCGGGTTGTCTCCTCGCCGACGAGCACGGCCTCACCGTGTGGGTCGAGGCCAGGACGGCCCGCACGGCCACACATCTGTTGGATATCGAGAGTTGGCACCCACTCCATCGATGAGCCGGTGTATCGCTTCTGGTCGCGGATGACGACGCGCCTCGCTGGGACGTTTATTCCCGCCGCGAGCGTCGGGGTGGCACAGATACAGGCGATCGATCGGTCGCGGAACGCGGCCTCGACGGCGCTCCGATGACCCGCGCGGAGTCCAGCATGGTGAAATGCGACGCCGGATCGGATACTATCGGCGAGCTGTTGCCCCGTCACCGTTCCGTCGATGTCCGCAACCTCGTCGGCGACCGCCTCGGCGTCAGACTTGATCTTCAGTGTCTCCGCGAGCCCGACCCCTGCGAGTCGATCGGCGAGCGCAGCCGCCTCCGCCCGCGAGCGCACGAACGCTAGACACTGCCCCCCGTTGTTGACCGCGTCGGCGACGAGCGCAACGGCCATGTCCGTTTGGTCCGGTTCGTCGTCCTCGTTGTCGCGACTCTCGCGGTTGCCGTCGGTCACCGAATTCACCTCGTCGATGTGGAGGGTGGTTCCGTCGTCGAAGGCCACGTCGCCGTCGACACAGACGCCCGTGCGGAGGTCAACAGGCCGCCAATCCGACTCGACGAGCGTCGCGTCGAGCCAGTCGGCGATCTCCTCGGGGTTATCCACGGTCGCCGAGAGCGCGACGACTTGGAGGTCTGGGATCCGGCGTCGGAGGGTCGCAAGCGTTACTTCCAGTGTCGGCCCCCGGCGGTCAGCACCGAGGAGGTGGACCTCGTCGACGACGACACAGGCCAACTCATCCACCCACCCCGCACCGTTCCGGATTGCGGAATCGACCTTCTCGCTCGTGGCGACCACCACGTCGTGGTCCGCGAGTTCCTCGCCCGTTGCGTCGAAGTCGCCGGTCGAAATTCCCACGTCGACACCCGGTAATTCAGCGAACGTCTCGTATTTTTCCCGTGCGAGCGCCCGGAGCGGACAGACGTACAGTCCCGGCCCATCTGCGGTCAGAAGAGCAAGCTCAGCAATAAACGTCTTTCCCGAGGCAGTCGGGACAGCGGCAACGACGTTCGACCCGCTACAGACGCCGGCCTCGACCGCCGCCGCCTGCGGTGGATACAGTTCGTGGATCCCCCGATCGGCGAACTGATCGAGAAACGGATCCGGAAGTGGGAGGTCGGAAACGCGCATCCGATCAACTATTCGCCGCGATCGTATTTAAAACGTCTCTGCGGGAATCGGTCGACCCACGTGAGTACCTAACCGAACAACTCGAAGCCAGGTCGGACCGATCGGCTGTTCAGATTTGTGATGGTGATGTCCGTTCCCGTACAGCCGCTACTCTTCGGTTTCGAACTCTCGGAACAGTCCCTCGAAGTCGTCGTCCTCGGTGACCGCCTCAAGCGACTGATCGACATCCGTCCGGAGCGCTTCGATCTGCGCGGTGAGTTCTTGATACTCTTCGTTGTCCGCAAGTTCACTTGGGCTCTTTTCGGCCTCGAGCATCGCCTTCTTCGAGGTCAACGAGAACAGATCCTGTACGCCGGCGTCGTACTCGCTCCGCTGAAGCAGACTCACGACCGTGTCACGGAGCGTGTCGCTGCTGACGGGTTTAACGAGGTAGTCGTCGAACCCCATCGCCAGAATGTCAAAGTCGGGTTCGACCGCTGTCACCATCGCCACGCGACAGTCGATCCCACGCTCTCGAACCGCCGAGAGAACCTCGTCGCCGGAGAGGCCCGGCATCCGTCTGTCGAGGAGGATCGCATCGACCTCGTTGTCGAGTTCATCGAGCGTTTCGAGGGCTTCGTGGCCACCGTACGCGGTACGGACCCGGTACTCGTCGCCGAGCCAGGCGGCGTAGAGGTCTGCCAGATCGGCTTCGTCCTCCACCACGAGGACGAGGGGTGGTTGTTCACTCATGGGTCAGCCGAGCGCCGAGTTCGCTCACACATTCCGTCTCGTCGCGTGCTATATTAAAATACCTCTTCCGACGTGGCCCAACGTAGGGTCGGAATCCGGCGGTCCCGCACCGGGGCCGTCCAGAGATCAGTCTGAACGCGGACCGTCTCGGTCCACGAGCCGTCGACTGGTCGTCGACGGGCCGTCAACTGGTCGGAGCGGCTCACTCCTGCGGGCTGTAGTTCGGTGCCTCGTCGGTGATCATGACGTCGTGGGGGTGTCCCTCGGTTTGACCGGCGGTCGAGACGCGCACGAACTCGGCGCGTTCGTGAACCGCAGGGATCGTCTCCGCGCCCACGTAACCCATACCGGACCGCATTCCACCAGTGAGCTGGTGAAGCTCAGAGGCGAGCGTGCCCTTATACGGCGTGGCGGCCTCGACGCCCTCGGGCACGAACTCCTCGTCCCCTTCATCATCCTTGAGATACCGGTCGCCGCCACCCGACTTCATTGCGCCGACAGAGCCCATCCCGCGGTACTGTTTGTACTTTTTCCCCTGCATTGTGATGACGCGCCCCGGGGCCTCCTCTGTGCCCGCGAAGTACGACCCGAGCATCACCGCATCCGCGCCGGCGGCGATGGCCTTGATCGCGTCGCCGGAGTAGCGGATCCCACCATCGGCGATCACGGGGACCCCATGTTCTGCGGCTACGTCTGCGACCTCGCTTACGGCGGTGATCTGCGGCATTCCCGCACCGCTGACGACGCGTGTCGTACAGATCGATCCGGGGCCAATGCCGATCTTCAAGCCGTCGGCGAAGCCGACAGCAGCTTCCGCTGCCTCCCGCGTCCCGACGTTGCCGACGACGACATCTGCCTCCACAGTCTCTTTGATCGCCTCCGCGGACTCCAAAACGTTGAGATTGTGCGCGTGAGCGCAGTCGATGAACAACACGTCTGCTCCGGCCTCGTCGGCGGCGACAGCCCGCTCCTCCTCGAAGGGGCCGACGGCGACACCGGCGAGTAGGCGTCCATCTTCGTCGCGCGCGGCCTCTTCGTGCTCTCGTCGCTGGAGGACGCCCTGCATCGTCACAAGGCCAACGAGGTGGTTGTCACCGTCGACAACCGGGACTCGCTCAATCTTGTGGTCGTACATCAGCTCAAGCGCCTCCCGGGCGTCGACCGATTCAGGTGCTGTAATGACTTCGTCGGTCATCGCCTCGCGGACCGCATCCTCTTCACCGACCTCCAGATACGGTCGAATATCAGTTCCGGAGATGATCCCGAGCACGACATCGTCATCGTCGACGACCGGCGCGCCGGAAACGCCTTCGTGTTCCATCAGTTGGTCGGCCTCGCGAACGGTGTCGTCGGGCGAAACAGTCACGACGTTCTCGCGACGGATCACGAGTTCGTGTGCGCGCTTGACGCGCTCAACTTCCGCAGCCGTTTCCTCAACGGTCATGTTGCGGTGGAGGACGCCGAGTCCTCCCTCGCGAGCCATCGCAATCGCGAGGTCACTCTCGGTGACGGTGTCCATCGCGGCCGAGAGCACGGGCACAGTCAGTTGGACGTTCTTCGAGACATGTGACGCCAGATCCGCATCATCGGGTTCGACACGGCTCTCCTTCGGTCGGAGCAGCACGTCATCGAACGTTAACGCCTCCGGGACATCGAGTTTCGCAGAGAACTCCTTCGCCATATAAACCGTCGTGAGGCGGCGATAAAAAGGGTTGCGAGTCAGCACAGACGTGCGGCTACGTACCAATCGATACGTCACAGATGATCAGGATCGTGATTCTCACCCACCGGGAAGTTGATGAGTGATGGCGACGCCTGACCCGTATGCACGACCGAGCGGCTGATTTCATGGAGCGGGCACGAGAGCGCCACGGGATCGAGTTAGACGTTCTGGAGTTCGAAACGGGAACGAAGACCGCGGCGGCCGCCGCGGACGCGGTCGGCTGTGAGACCGCAGCCATCGCCTCAACGATCGCAGTGTCGTTGTCCGGCGGCGACCGGGATGGGGAACTGGTCGCCGGGATCACAAGCGGCGCGAATCGACTCGACCTCGATGCGGTCGCCCACCAGTTCGATGCTGACGGTGCATCGATGGGAGATCCTGACCGGATTCGGGAGACGCTTGGGTGGAGCATCGGCGGCGTTCCGCCGATCTGTCACGACACCAGCGTTCCGACCACGTTCGACCCCACGCTCTTGGAGTACGACCTCGTCTACGGTGCCGCCGGGACGCCGAGTGCGCTGTTTGGCATCGATCCCGAGCAACTCGTCGAACTCGCAGATGGGGTTGTCGTCGATCTCTCGGAGTGATTAACAACTAAAAACCCTTGATGGGCTCTCAATAATAAATATCTCAGTCAATATAATAACCCTTATGAGATATGGGGTCGTTGTATGGTATGTATGCAAAAAGACGCTCAGTTCGAAACGTCTCGTCGTCGACTACTCCTCGGATCGGCAGCGCTCGGTACCGTCGCGCTCGCAGGGTGCGCCGGCGAGGACCCCGGTGACGGCGATGACCACGACCACGACGACGACCACGACCACGACGACCACGACCATGACGACGACCACGATCACGGTGGTTCGCTCGATATCGGCGTGTTCGAGCTGTACGAACGTGGTGCGGATCCCGAAACGGACGACTGGGTCGTCGAGTATCACGCTGGTCACTGGCACGGATCCCTCGTGATAGAGGAGGGTCACGAGGCCGCGTTCGATCCGTACGTTGAGGACGAGGACGGCAACGAGATTCCGCTCGGTGACGACGAAGAGTACCAGATCAATGCGGTGTTCGACGAGGAAGCCGGTGCGGAGGAGATCGTCGACCTTCATCCGCACGGCGACCACCTCGACGTGAGCGGGACCGAAACCGGAACGACGTTCGTCATCCTACAGATGTTCCACGACGACCACTCCGACTGGGACTCGCCAACCCTCGAGGTCGAAGTTGTTGAGGATGCGGACGGCCACGGTCACGATGACGACGACGATCACGACCACTAGACCGTCGATCACGGACTCAACAGGTAATCAGACTCAGACCTCGTATC
This sequence comes from uncultured Halobellus sp., assembly GCA_964427935.1. Taxonomy (GTDB): domain Archaea; phylum Halobacteriota; class Halobacteria; order Halobacteriales; family Haloferacaceae; genus Halorubrum. The sequence continues at coordinate 8,411 of CAYRWH010000006.1, forward strand.
GACGCCCGGCGACCGCCGTGTAGCTGAGACCGAGTCAGCTTATCCGGGACTCTCGTGTATTCTACCTGCCTTATCGGCAAAGCGGCTCGACAGTGTTATTAAAAAATTCAATCGAAATAATAGAGTATTTACGATCGTGGGATCTATGTTGTGATATGACGCTTTCACGCCGTTCTATACTCAAATCTGGGGCCGGAGCGCTCGCCGCAGGGACGCTTGCCGGCTGTTTGAGTGATCCGGGGGTCGATGACACCGTCGATGGGGGGTACGGTGCGTTCTTCGCGCTAACGGACTGGACCGAACAGATCGTCGGCGATACGATGCCGGTTCGAAATCCCATCGACGTTGGTGAGATGGGCCACGGATGGGAGCCTCCGGCCGATATTCAACAGCAGATCGCCGAGTCGGAGTTCTTCGTGTACCTTGATATCCCCGAGTTCCAGTGGGCACAAGATGTTGTCGCGGACATCGGTGACGACACACCGGATCTCACCGTGATCGACGGGATGGGAGACCTCTCCGTCGGCGAGGAGCTGAACCCCGTCGACAATCACGTCTGGGTTGACCCCGTCTTAGCGCAGTCGATAGTCGAGACGATCGCGGACGAACTCGCGGCAATGGACCCGGACAACGAAACGATGTACACCGACAACGCCGACGCGTATCAAGACCGGCTCGACACCGTCGACGAGGGGTTCCAAGAGATCGCCGCCAGCGCCGAACGCGACCTCGCGATTTTCGCCGGTCACGACTCGTTCGGGTACATCGAGGACCGGTATAATTTCGAGATACACACGCCCGTTGGCACCTCTCCCGATGAGGTCGAACGGGAATCCGACATCGCGGAAATGATCGACCTCGCCGCCGAACACGAGGTCGAGACCGTGCTGTATGACCCCTTCGAAACGCCCGGTGCCGACGATCTGCCACGGATGGTCGAGGTGCTCATCGAAAGCGACGACACAGTCGTTACTGACGCCGCGCCGCTGACCCCGGCAGAAGGGACCACAGAAGAGTGGGCCGAGCAGGGGTATGGGTGGGTCGAGCAGATGACCGAGATCAATTTCCCATCCCTCAGAGCAGCACTAGACGCCAGCTGAAACCATGACCCACGAAGCAACGCTACGAACCGAAGCCGGAATTAAAATACAAATGCTAAACGTCTTGCTGATCGATAACCGAGTGAGATCTCAGTGAGCGCTGTTATCGAGCTTCGAAACGTGTCCTTCGCGTACGGGGAGAGTCCTGCCGTCGAGAATATCAGCCTCCAAGTCGATTCAGGCGATTTCCTCGGGCTCATCGGCCCAAACGGGTCCGGCAAGACGACCCTGTTACACCTCATGCTCGGGTTACTCACCCCTGACACCGGTTCCGTGTCGCTGTTCGGCGAACCCGTAGGGAAGTTCGAAGCGGGCGAACGCATCGGGTATGTCTCCCAGCAGGCGACAAATCGTGGCGGGACGATGCCGATCACGGTACGAGAGTGTGTTCGGATGGGACGGTTCGCTCACGTCGGCCACGGTCGAATCACGGCGGCCGACCACGAGATCACGGAGGAGGCACTCGAAACCGTTGGAATAACCGATCTCGCGGACCGCCAGCTCAACGCATTGTCCGGTGGCCAGCGTCAGCGCGCATTCATCGCACGAGCCCTCGCCTCGGAGGCAGACCTGCTCGCGCTCGACGAACCGACGGTCGGCGTCGACGCCGAATCCCGTGACGAGTTCTACCGACTGTTGGCGTCGCTCAACGACACCGGTATCACGATCGTGCTGATCGAACACGACATCGGGGTCGTAACTGAGCAGGCGGATCACATCGCCTGTATCAACACGGAACTGTACCACCACGGCGACACCGATTCCTTCAGCCAGAGCGACGCGCTACGGAGAGCGTACGGGGAAACGGGAGAGGTCGTACACCACCACCACTAATGAGCCAGGATAACCCACCTGTTGAGTCGGAGGCACACAGCCTAACGACACTTCGGCACCGGATCACGACTATCGACCCCCGGCAAGCGGCCGAAATTACTGTGATCGTCGCCGTCGGCGCGCTGGCAACGGTCCTCCTCGCGTTCATCTCGGTCGACTGGTTACGACAGGCGCCGGCAAGCGGATTCCATCCGATCGTCGAATCGACGTACGCCATGACCGGAGTAGATCGGTTTGCGGAACTCCTCTTCGGCCAGTTCCTCATCGTTGGTCAGTGGCTCGACCTCTATGCTGGAACGAACGTCTTCCGACACCCGTTCATGTGGCGATCGATCACGACCGGGGTGCTCATCGGAATCGTTGCGCCGCTGGTCGGCACGTTCCTCGTCCACCGACAGATGGCACTTATCGGCGAGACACTGGCACATACGGCGTTCGCTGGCGTCGCGGTTGGCTTGGTTTTCATCGGGATCACTGGTTGGGACGGCCCATTGCTGTTCATCGCGCTACTCGTGAGCGTTCTCGGCGCGCTTGCCGTACAGTGGCTCACCGAACGAACGAACACGTTCGGCGACGTGCCGATCGCAATCATGCTCACGGGGAGCTTTGCGGTTGGAACGCTGCTCATTAGTTGGGGTCGTGACGTTATGCCGGTCTCGATCGACATCGAGGGGTATCTGTTCGGGAGTCTTGCGGTCGTCACTGCGAGCGGTGCCCGGATGATGGCCGTCGTGAGCATCGTCGTCGTCGTGCTCGTCGTTTGGGCGTACAAACAGCTACTGTTCATTACGTTCGACGAACAGGCCGCCCGAGTCGCGCGACTCAACGTTACGGGATACAACACCCTACTTGTCGTGACGACGGCCGTCGTCGTCGTCGGTGCGATGCAGGTGTTGGGAGTGATCCTCGTCGCCGGAATGCTCGTCATTCCCGTCGCCGCCGCGTCACAGGTCGCTCGAAGCTTTCGAGAGACGCTATACCTCTCTATTATCATCGGGCAGTGCTCGATCCTCGGCGGGTTCGCGATCGCGATAACACGAAACCTCCCGTCCGGCGGATCGATCATCGTCACCGCCATCCTGTTTTACCTACTAGCCATCGCCATCTCGGGACGGTCTCGAACAGCGCTTTCGATGCACTGAGAGGCGACCACAACAGGAGTCCCGCAGGTTCACTTCGGTATCGACTGTTGCGCCCGGTTTCCACAGACCCTTATGTCGCCGCCGCGAGGATCCGGTATGGGAGATACGGAAACCTACACGGTTAGCGGTCCAGACGGCGACGAGGAATCCTTCGAACTGCCTGCCGGTCTCGTCGATGTCCTTAGCGAGCAGGGCGAGCCGTCCGTCCGCGTTGTTACCGACGTGGTCGTTCAGGCGATGGCACAGCAGGCCCACGTAATCGCTCACCATAGCGAGGGCGAGGTGCCCGACGACATCGCTGAAATGAACGAGACGGCCGCTGAACTGTTCGAGGAGCGCTTCGGGCAGTCGCTCGAAGAGGCGCTCGGCCACTCACACTGACACGGGAGTTCGACCGCTTCGATCGGCGGCAAGAGTAAAACGATCGCATTCGCGGCGCATTGTCTGTTGGATACCACCCAGCAAGCCGGAGCGAGGTCTCAATACGTCTCGGGCAGGTGGGACCGAGTCCTCCAGTCAGTTTTACTGAAGTATCGAATATAGTGAAACAAAAGGCAGAGTGAGAACCGTCCGTGACGGGGAGAATAGTACCCGACAGAAATAGCAGTCAGCGTGATGCGGCGGACGTAACTCGTCTTAGTGTGCCGGCTCCTCGTCGGGCGCGCGCATGTCGTCTATCCGGAGGATGAGGACGTTCGCGGTGTCGTCTTTCCCATCCACAGTTCCCTGTATCGCGAGCTTCGAGAGCGGGGTCGGACCCACGGTCACCGAGTCGCCCTCGTGGAAGTCCCGGACCGAACCCTGGACGTGAATCTCCGCGCGGCAGAGCTCCGGGTGGTGTACACTCGAGAGGTCGATCCCGTCCACGTTGATCCCCTCGACCTCCTCGCCGTCGTGTTTGATTGGGACGTGAGCCGGTTCGTCCATCCGCTGGATGTCGAGTGCTTCGTAGGCGTTCGAGGTGGGCTTGTATCCTCCCTTCGGGCCGGGGACGCCCTCTACCAATTGAAGTGCTTTCAGACTCTGCATCTGGTTGCGGATGGTACCCGGATTCCGGTCTACCTCGTCAGCTATTGATTCCCCTTTTACCGCGTCCTCCTCCTGCCCGTACAGGTTGATAAGGGCCGTGAGGATGCTTTTCTGGCTTGACGTGAGCTCTATCGATGACATAGTCTCGAATAGATGGCGACCCCGCATAAATGCGATGGAAGTGCCTTATAAACGAACTGGCGGGATGAATCACGATCCGTCGAGATTGCGGAATCGGAGGTACGCGACCGGACTTGCCAGCACGACGGCAACACCGAGAACGACGAACACGAGAGCGGCGTCGCCAACGAACGGGACGAGCCCCGCACCGAGGAGGCCGATCATCGCCCCGGTGAACGCTACGGCGATCATTGCGCCGGCGGGTTCGATCTCTCCGGGGTCGATACCGGTCGGATCCTCGTCTCCCGTTCCGTCGCTGTCGCCCATACCTCGTCGTTCGACCCGAGAACGGAAACCGTAACGGATCCGCATTGTGGTCGGACGGCGAGGACGAAGCTCTCGTTTGACGGCGGCGATGCCAGCGCAACGTTGCCAACTAAAAACGGATCCCAGCCATTGAAGCCGTGTCGCGTTCCCATCGCTGTATGACACGGACCAGAATCATCGGGGCGCCAACCGACTACGGAGCAAATCGGCGCGGCGTCGACATGGGGCCGTCAGCCATCCGGTACGGAGGTCTCGCCGACGAACTCGCAAGCGCGGGGGTGGATGTCGTCGACGCGGGGGACCTTGCCGTCCCACGTGCCGAGGAACGCGACCCGAACACCGCAGAGCCGGCGGAGGGGAACGCAAAATTCCTCAAGGAGACCGCCGATGTCTGCCGCCGACTCGCGGACGAGGTGAGCGAAACGCTCGCGGACGGGGCAGTGCCTCTCGCGCTCGGCGGCGACCACTCCATCGCCATCGGCTCACTCGTCGGATCGGCGCGTACCGCCGACATCGGCGCGGTGTGGTTCGACGCCCACGCCGACCTCAACACGCCCTCCACAAGCCCGTCGGGCAACGTCCACGGAATGCCCCTCGCGGCCGCGCTCGGAATCGACGAGTTCGCTGGGAAGGCGTGGGCGAACGCGCCAACCCTCTCACCGGAGAACGTCGTGTTAGTTGGGCTGCGATCGGTCGACTCTGCCGAGGTCGAACTCATCCGGAATCGCGGGTTCACGGCATACACCATGTCCGACATCGACGAGCGGGGGATCACCAGTGTCACTGAGGAGGCGCTGTCGGTAGCTGCCGACGGGGTGGATGGCGTTCACGTCAGTCTCGACCTCGACTGGCTGGATCCGAACGAAGCACCCGGCGTCGGCACCCCGGTCCGCGGCGGCGTCACCTATCGGGAGGCCCACAGCGCGATGGAGCTCGTCGACGACGCTGACTGTCTCCGGTCGATGGAGCTCGTCGAGGTCAACCCGACGCTCGACCGGAACAACGAGACAGCAATGCTCGCAACGGAGCTCGCTGCCAGCGCCTTCGGAAAACGAGTTATTTGATCGGGGTCGACGACACCCCGCCGCTACCATTCGACGGTATCTTGTCGCTACCGTTCAACAGTCGCGCCGAGCGCAGCCATCGTCTCGAAGAACTCTGGGAACGAGACGTCGACGTGCTCCCCGCCACGGATCGTCGTCGTTCCCTCGGCGGCGAGGGCGGCGACCGCCAGCGACATCACGATCCGGTGGTCGGCCCGCCCGTCGACGGTCGCACCACGGAGGTCGCTCTTCGAGCCGTGAATTGTGAGGACATCCTGTTCTTCTGTCGTTTCGGCTCCGAGCTTTTCGAGTTCCTCGGCCATCGCGGAGACCCGGTCCGTCTCCTTGTACCGAACGTGTTCGCAGTTCGTGATCCGCGTCTCACCGTCAGCGACCGCGCCGAGCGTTGCGATCGTCGGGAGCAGATCCGGCGTGTCGCCGACATCGACTTCGGCACCCGACAACGCGGATCGCTCGACCGTGATGAGTCCGCGCTCGCGATCCCAGTCGATCTCGGCACCCATTCGGTCCGCGATGTCGACGATCGCGGCGTCACCTTGCGCGCTCGGGCGCGCACCCTCGATCCGGACTGCGTCGTCCGGGTCGGCCGCGACCGCGCCCGCGGCGACGAGATAGGAGATCGAGGAGAAGTCGCCGGGAACCTCGTAGCGGTCGCCCTCCGGCGCGTACTGCTGTCCGCCGGGGACGACAAACCCCTCCGCGCCGGCAGCCGTCTCGCTCCCGATCGGGTCGGCCCTGATCCCGAACGCGTCCAGGAGTTCGAGCGTGATGTCGACGTACGGGGCCGACTTCAGCTCCGTCGTCAGCGACACCTCGATTCCGTCGTCCGTGACAGCACCGGCCATCAACAGGGCGGTGACGTACTGCGAGGAGACGTCGCCCGGAATCGCCACGTCACCGCCCGAGAGCGGCCCGAAGACGACAAGCGGTGCCTGCCCGTTTCTGCGAGTCGACTCAGCACGCACGCCCAACTCGTCGAGTGCGTTGAGAAGTGCCCCCTGCGGTCGCGAGCGAAGCGAGGAGTCCCCGGTCAGAACCGTCCCGCCGTCCGCAAGCGCCGCAGTGGCAGTCACCAGTCGAGTGGTCGTTCCTGAGTTCGCACAGTCGATCACGTCGTCCGGGACAGCAGGTCGTCCGTCGAATCCATCGACGACCAGCGACTCGGCATCGGCGAGGTCGGCCGCGCTGCCGTCGGCTGTGTCGCCGTCGGCTGTGTCGCCGTCGGTCGCCGCGACGCTGCCGCCGAAGGCGGTCACGGCGCGGGCTGTCGCCCTCGTGTCGGCGGAGACGAGCGGTGACGCGACTGTTGCTCCGTCGCTGTAGCCCGCCGCGAGGAGCGCGCGATGAGTGTAGCTCTTCGAGGGCGGGGCGCGGACCGTCCCTGCGACGTCTGATTGGGTGAGATGAACGTCCATACGCTTCGTGTCGTGCGCGGCGATAAGTCGGTACCGACTGTGACACTGGTCGCGATCAGATCTCCGGCGGGGAGCCTCGGCCGATGACGATCTCTTGTCCCTCGATATCCTCAAGCGCGGCGACGCGACCGCCGATCTCGACGCGACCCGTTTCGGTTTCGACGACGAGTGAGGCAACCTCCTCGCTGTCCTCGAACGCGCTGTCGACGACTCGTCCGCGAACGGTGACCTCTTGGCCGGTTTCGATGTCACGCCCGGAGATGGTCGCGTAAAACGGCTCGCCGCTGAACGCCCGTACATCCTTCACAGCGCGGCGTATCGAGGCGTATCGGCGAGGGAACGGACGGTCCATACCGTCGGTCGCGAGCGTCTCGGCGGTCGTCCACAGCACCGTCCCGAAGAATCCAGAGACAAGGAAGCCGAGCGCCGACCGGTTGAAAATAACGCCGTATCGCTCCCGGTCGTCGCGCAACGCGTCTTGGGTCGCGTACACTGAGTACTCCCCGTCCCCGACGGCGAGGATCGGTGTCGTAATGCCACGGCGCGCGCGGGCAATGGTCGATACCTCGAGGTAGTCGAACTCCTCGGGGTCTGGTGCCCGCGAGGCAGGCGTCACGAGGAGTTCGACGCTGACGCCTTGTGCTACCTTTCTCGCGAGGTCGTCACGGAAGCGACGCAGCAGGTCCGGCGTGAGCGAGACGGCGAGTTCGTACTCGGCACCGGCGATAACCTCTTCGAGGTACCGGAGGATCGTTGACCTGGATTTCACGAGCGAGACGGCCTCCGTCTCGCGGGTGGGTGCCGTGTAGCGGGCCTCCAGCTCGTCGACCATCTCCGTGAACGAGGATCGGAGGTCGCCAAACGCGTCATCCGGATCGACGGCGACGATCTTCATCGGACGCGACTCGCGAAGCTCGACGAGGCCCCTGTCCGAAAGGCTGCGAACCGTGTCGTACACCCGTGGCTGGGGGATGTCGGTGCGATCAGCGATCTCGCTGGCGGTCAACTCGCCGTGTTCTAACACCGAGAGATAGGCGTCTATCTCGTACTCGCCTAGGTTGAATCGGTCCCCGACGTGATCGAGCGTCGTCCGGAGATCATCTGCCATGAACATTTCAACACACTCCTCCGATATAATATTTTTACTATGAGACGAGTTTCACCCGGTTACAGATCCCCGTTATAATCTCCCTAGCGGTTCAGATCGAGAACTGAAAAAAGTTGTGCTGTTCGTTCGCCGTTCGAAGTCAGTCGATATCGGGGAATGAGCTCGGTCGCCCGTCTCGGCGCGTGAGGAAACGCTTTTTCGGGTGGGCGACGCGGTGTTCGCTATGGCACGACCGGCGATGACCGCGCTGATCGACGGGTGGCCGTCCCGGCTCGCGGAGATCCCCGGAGGCAGATTCCTCTTCGTTCTGCTCTCGGTCGTCGCCGGGGTAGTGCTGGCGCGGTTCATCGTCCGCGTCATCGGCCGACCGGTTGCCCGACAGTTCTCTCGACAGAGCGTCGCACAGACGATCGTCCGGGGGGTTCGGGCCGGAACCATCGTGCTCGCGTTCCTGTTCGGCCTCTGGGCAGTCGGCTTCCGCTTTACCGACATCCTCGTCGGAACGGCGGTGCTCTCCGCGGTGATCGGCATCATCCTTGCCCCCCTCGTTGGGAACTTTATTAACGGAGTGTTCATCCTCGCGGACCAACCGTTCGAGATCGGTGACATGGTCGAACTCGACGACGGGACTCAAGGATTCATCGAGGACATCACGATCCGCTACACGAAGATATTCACCCTCGACAACACGTTTCTCGTGATTCCGAACGGGAACATGCGCGACCGCGACGTGACGAACTACTCCGCGGAGGACGAACGAACTCGCCGGAGCGCTGACGTACTCGTCACGTACGAGTCCGACATCGACGAGGCCCGTCGGCGGATCGAGCGGTCCGCTCGGGACTGTGAGGCCGTGATCAACGGCGGCCCGGACATCCGTGTAGGGGTGGCACGATACAACGCGAGTCCGGAGTGCCGGATTCAAGAGTTCGGCGACAACGGTGTCTTATTGCGGCTCCGCTACTGGGTGAAAAAGCCGTACAAGCTCGCGAAGGTCCAGTCGGAGCTGAACACTCGGATCCGCGAGCGCCTCGCGGACGCCGAGGTGGAGATGGCGTACCCGCACCGACATCTCGTCTTCGACGACACCTCCGGCGTCGCACAGGTGGGAATGCGAGAGGACCGCGGCGACGGGGGACGGGCGGCGAGGCCGGCTCCGGAGAAAACGGTCGGGGGCAACGGCGGCGGCTCGACGGTCAACGACGACTCAACGATCATCGACGATTCGACGATCAACGACGACTCAAACACCGACGGCAACGCGGATATGGAATCCACATCCGGGAGCAGCGAGAGCGATGCCGTTGTCGACGCCGACGCCGCCGAATCGAGTTCGGATTCGTCCGAGGGCGACCGGTAACGGATCCGCTGTTTCGAGGGTGTCTAGGCCGCTATCGGAACGCTGATACTCCGAGGTACGCTTTTATCAGGGAGTGAGCGACGAGCCCTCCGAATCACCCTCCGATCGTGACAAGCGTGAGGACGTGCCGAGCGACAACGACGACGTTGGCGAGACCGCACCCCTCGACGATCAGCCGACCGACGACGACCCCACGTCGACGGACGAGCAGCCGACCGACGACCCCACATCGACGGACGAGGAGGCGGATTCGATCACCGAAGGAAGCCTTATTCGACCGCTGTTCCACCTCGCGTGGCCGATCGTCGTCATTCAGCTGTTACAGGTGACGTACAACGTCGTCGACACGCTGTATCTCGGGCGTCTCTCCGCAGAGGCGGTCGGGGCAATTAGTCTGGCGTTCCCGCTCATCTTCCTCCTCATCGCAGTCGCTGGCGGTTTCACGACGGCGGGGGCAATCCTCGTCGCACAGTACACCGGCGCGAAAGGCGACGAGTCTGCCGGTCTCGTCGCGGGACAGACGATCTTCTCCGTGGCAGTTCTCTCAGTAGTCATCGGGATTGGCGGGTACTTTTACACGCGACCGGCGCTCGAACTACTTCCGAGCGATCCCGACACCGCCGCCACCGTGATCCCACTCGCGGCCGACTACATGGAGATCATCTTCCTCGGGATTCCGCTGATGTTCGGATTCTTCGTGTTCTCCGCGCTCATGCGAGGGTACGGAGACACCAGAACCCCGATGGCCGTCATGCTCGTCTCCGTCGTTATCAACGTTGTTCTCGACCCATTCCTCATCTTCGGGTTCGAGAACAACCCGCTGTTCGGGTGGCTTACGGCAGTTCCCGGTGTCGCCGCGCTTGACCCCGTCGCAGTCGAGTCGTCCCTGTTCGCGGCGACAGGCTTTGCTGGCTACGGAATCGAGGGGGCCGCGCTGGCGACGATCGCCGCTCGCGGCGTCGCGACCGTGATCGGGCTGTGGGTGCTGTTCGGGACCGATCTCGGTCCGTCGGTTACACTCGCCGACCTCCGTCCCGACTTCGAGTTTATCGAGGACATCTTTCGTCTCGGGCTCCCCTCCAGCGTCGAGCAGACCACGAGCGCACTGGCGATGATCACGCTCACCGCGATGATCGTCACGTTCTCACCGCCAGTCGTGGCAGCGTACGGCCTCGGAAACCGACTCATCTCCCTCGTCTTTCTGCCGGCGATGGGGCTCGGGCGAGCGATCGATACGATGGTCGGACAGAACCTCGGGGCCGACCGGGCTGACCGGGCTGCGCGCGCGGTCAAACTCGCCGCGACGACCGGCGCTGGCGTAATGTTCCTCGTCGCCGTGATCGCCGTGACGTTTACCGAGCCAATCGTCTCGGCGTTCCTCGGGGACGTACCTGACGCTCCGGCGACAATCGAGTTCGCGGTGGAATACGTTCAGATACGCTCCGTCGAATTCGCCTTCATCGGCGTCTCGCAGGTTATCCTCGGCGCGTTCCGTGGCGCGGGCAACACAAAAACCGCGATGGTGATATCGATACTCACGTTATGGGTTGGTCGGGTCGCCAGCGTGTTCTACCTCGCGTTGACGTGGAGCGTGACAATCCCTGTCGTTGATGTCACCATCTCCGCGCTCGGGTGGGGACCGACCGGCGTGTGGGTTGGAATGGCGCTCGGAAACGTCCTCGGCGCGATAGTTGGAGTCGCCTGGTTCGCGCGCGGAACGTGGACCGACCGCTACATCGAGGAGCCGGCTCCCGATATCGACCCAAGTGGTGATTGAGAGGAAGCCGAGAGGCCGGGGGTAGCGCGGGAAGTCGAGAGAATTAGTGTCGAAACAGATGAACTGTCTCCCGGTCGCGTACGAGACAGAACCGTGACCCGTCGTTCTCGGGAAATCGTGCCGCCGACTGACGGGTGCTAAACAGGCGGTCGAACGGCTCCGAACAGACGGGACACGCGACTGCCTTCCGGTTCTCCCAGAGGCTCGTGTCGCCTGTGTCTCGGAGCTGTTTCAGCGCGTGGCGGTGCTCGTGGACGTCGAAGTCGGGCATACGCGAGTGTCCGAGGCGAACGATTTGAACGTGTGCCCGCGAGTATCAGTCGTGATTCACGCATCCGCGCCGTCGAGCAGGGATCGGGCGCGGTTGAGCGCCTCCGTATCGCCGGTCCGGACATACGCGCCCGTCGCGTTCGCCGCCTCGATCAGAGCGTCGGCGACGGTAGGGTCGACATCCCCCTGTAGCGCACCCATCCGTTTCGTCCGGTCCCTGACGCGTTCGAGAAGCTCCCGCGCGGGCTCGATCCGCGCCGTCCCCTCCTCGCCGGCAACGGAGACGGTGGGATCCGCATTCGGATCCGATCCTGCCGGCGACGCCAACTCGTCGAGGAACGTCAGGAGGTCGTCCCGATACTCGCTCACGATACGGGCGGCCGCGCTGCCACGGGCCTCCCGCATCGACCCGGGAACCTCGGTCGCCGCCGGGCGTTCCCCGTCGTCTGCGCCGGCGAGCAGCACGAGAAGGTACTCGCGGTCGGCGTCGGTCGGTTCATGAAGACGGTCGTACACGTCGACCGCTTCGAGCAGCTCGCGCGCGGCGATGACGGTCTCATCGAGCGGTCGGAGCTCGCCACCGCTAATGAATCCTCGTTTCCGTAGGTACTCCCGGAGATCGCGTTTCAGGTCGGCGACGCCCTCCGCTGGGAGCGTTTTCCTCGCGTCGCTGAAGCGATCTCGGTGTGGGGCGAGATCGAGCGACGCGGGCGTGTCGGTGTGGGTCGCCCGTCCCTCAAGGCCAACGCTCCGGACGCTTCCACAGTCGGGACACTCGATCGACCCGGTCTCGTAGTACGACCAACGACCGCCGCAGTCGCGACACTCCCGCTCGCCGCGAACGTTCATTATCCAATATGGGTCGCGTGCGTGGTAAAATACTGCGGGTTCGTCCGATCAGGCTAAAAAGACGTGTCGTGGTCTGTCAGCAAGGACTTCACGACCCCACTGTACCGTCTCCCGGAAGTCGTCTGACCGGAAGAACGTCATCGCGTCCTCCTTCGAGCGCCACTGACTCGCGATGAACATATCGTTCTCGTCTTCCACGTTTGCCATCAGATCCGTCTCGAAGTGGCCGTCCAGCTCCGCGAGCGCCGCACCCACGTCGTCGAACGTGTCGACGAACTCACCTTGGTACTCCGGCTTCACGGTGTAGAACATCCCCATCGTGCCGAATCCGGACTCCTCGCCGGCGCGAGCGACGATCCCCGGAAGCTCTGAGAGGAACCCGGCAGCGGTCTCCGCGGCCGACCCCGTCTCCCAGATGGAGACGACCGCCGTCCGGTCCGTCGTGTGGCCCTCGTAGACGGCGGTTTTTACGTGAGTGCCGTAGTGGTCGAAGTTGCCGCGCAGTCCCTCGACCTCGTCAAATAAGTCGTCCGCGTCGGCTTCGCTGTAGAGCACGGTCGCGAACACGTCCTCGCCGTGGGGCTTTCCGGCGTAGATGTCGAGGTCGGCGAGTTCACCTCGGATCTCTTCGTCGGAGGCGCCGGATTCGTCGTCGCCTGCCTGCGACTCATCTTCACTGTGCGGGTGGTCTCCCTCGCTGCCCGACCCGTCTTCGCCGTGCGGGTGGTCACCGTGTGCGGAGCCGCCGCTCGCATCGGCGTGGCCGTGACCCCCGCCATGGCCGTGGGCACCGTCGCCGTGCCCGTTGTCCCCGCCCGTGTCGTGGGCGTGACCGTCACCGTCGTGGGCGTCGCCGGAATGCGCGTCGCCGGACTCCGATGAGTCCCCCGTCGGAACTGACTCGCCCGCGAGGTACGCGCCGAGGTCACTCGGCGGGAACCGACGACCGACGTAGAACTGCCCGAACTCGCCGTACCGCGAGGACGCTTCATCAAAACGCATCTCGTAGACGATGTCTTTGATATCCGTCGGGTCCGCGCCGAACAAGGTGACGCCCCATTCGTGGTCGTCGAAGCCGACCGAGGAAGCGATAACCTGTTTGATCCGCCCGGCGTACTGCTTCCCGACCTCGCCGTGGCCCGCCATGAGGTCGGCGCGGTCCTCGAAGGAGAGGTCGTACCAGTTATACTCCTCGCCGCGCCGCTTGCTCATCGGATAGAAGGAGACGTACTCGTCGTCGGGCATCTCCGGTTTCAGCTTTCCTTCGATGTACCGTCGGAGCCCCTCGTCTACCTCCGTCTCGTCGTCCTCGAAATACGCGTCGGAGACGTATCCCGACACCTCAGTCACGGAGACGTACGACGATTCCGTCGTCGTGAACTCGGCGAGCGCGGTGTTCTCAAACGATCGCTCTATCGCCGAGAGGGCGTCCAACGTCGGGCGGAAGTGGATCGTCAGTAGATCCGCCTTGTGCCCGATGACGGAGAACACCGCCGAATCGCCGGCCTCAGAAGTTGCGAGCGCCTCCCGATGTGCGAGAAACGAACGCCCCTCCTCGACGGCTCGGTCTCGCTTGTGACGCGGTGCGTTCCGCCACGCGTCCCAATCGATGGACCGGAACTCGTGGAGCGCGAACCACCCTTCCTCGGTTGCTGGTGCCTCGACCATATGCCGAGTTACGTCCCCCGCGGCTTAGGGGTTTCCGAGTCGTTCCGGTCCGGGCTGCGGGTACGATTCCGTCGAGGAGCGTTGTCGGGACCGAAACCCTTTCACGACGACCACGTGACACCGAAACAATGCGGAAAAGCGGCCCACCGAAAGGACTGATCTCGTATCTCGTCTTGGAGCTGCTCGCCGAGCGGCCGCGGTACGGATACGAGCTACTGGGCGAGATCACGGAAATCAGTGGCGGTCACTGGGAGCCGTCGTATGGGTCCGTCTACCCGATTCTGTATAAATTCGAAGAGAACGGTGTCACCGAGCGTGTCGAGCGCGAGGCGGAACCGGACCGGAAGTACTTCGCGCTTACCGATCACGGCCGTGAGAAGCTGGTGGAAAAACGCCGCGAGATCGGCGGGGAGGCGAAGGAGTTTGCTGATGTTGTCTTAGGTTTTTATCACATGTACGCGGCGCTCGCCACAGACGAACGGTTCGTCGTCGACGACGCTGACGCCGACTGGAAGTACGACGAACGCCACAGCGCGTGGATGGTCGAACAGATGATCCGGCATCACGAGCGCGACTTCGGCGAGTTCGAACGCGTCACGGACTCGGTCGAGGAGTTCCACGGGACCACGGAGACCGACAACGACGCGACCAAGAGCGAGACATCGTCCGGCTCGGCTGACTGAGCCGTCGCTGAGGCGGCATTATCGGTCTATCAACCGTCCAAGGAGCCCTCCCGGGAGGCCGGTTCGGACGAGCCGGTCGTACACCCGATCGGGGAGCACGGCCGCGACTCGTGGCAGCCATTTTGCGCGTCGGCTCACTCGGTACCGAGTTCGGGGTCGATCGGTCGTCGCCGCGGTGACGACCGTCTCGACGACGGTTTCCACACTCGTTGCCGCCGGGGTGTACGCCTCGAAGTCCCGGTAGATGTCTGCGTACGGGCTCCCGTTCTCGGACAGGGACCGAAGCCCGTCGGCGGCGCGCTCGTTGAACCCGGTTCTGACGGGTCCCGGCTCAACGAGTGAAACCGTGGGTCCGCGCGGTTCGATTTCACGTCGGAGCGCCTCCGTGTACCCACGCACTCCGGCTTTCGCGGCGCTGTACGCGCCATGATACGGCAGAGAGACGCTTCCAACCATCGATCCGACGACCACGATCCGTCCGTCACGTTCCCGGATGGAGGGGGCAACGGCACGGATGACGGTGTGAACCGTGGTAAGATTCGTGTCGAGCTGCCGACGAAACGACTCGGGCGTGGTGTCCTCCAGTGCGGCGAGTTCGTAGCCCCCGGCACAGGTGACGACGGTGTCAAGGTCGCGGTCGGACAGCTCTTCCCGGACCGCGTCGCCGTCGCGAAGGTCGAGTGCCGCGGTCTCAATCGAGTTGGGGAGCGTCGAGAGGCCATCCGCGTCGTGATCGACAGCGATCACCTCGTGGTCTCGGTCGACGAGCGTCTCCGCGACCCTGCTTCCGATCCCGCCCGCCGCACCGGTGACGACGACTCGCATACGTCGTCGTTTGATCCCCCGGGTCATATAGGCGGCACTTCACGCTCCGTGTCCGGGAACGTCCCCGAAGGACTATACCCGTTACCGCCAACGGTTTGAGATATGCCAACGGAGGAACCGAGCGTTCCGATCGTCTGTACCGACTGTGAAACGGAGACGCGCGTCCCGCTGTCAGATCTTGAGGAGGCACTCTCGCGACACAACGAGGGAAAACACGACGGTGAGGAGGTTGCAGAGGTCGATCCGGGACTGAAAGACCAACTGGCGGACCTCGTTGCGGATGACCTCGGGTTGTTCGACGAGGAGACAGAGAATCGCTAATCCGGAAACGCCAGTACCGCTTAGTCGTGGTCCGCAAGCGCGCCCTGCGGATGGCCCTTGTGCTGGAGGTTCCGGTTATCACGCTTTCTGACCGCCGTTGCCGGAATCACTTCGTCAACCTCGGAGCGTGGACGACCGGTGTACCCGTGGTTCGGGTTCTGCTCACAGTGCGCCATCGCGTCGTGAGCGCCTTCCCATGGTCCGGACTCGCACTCGTCTGCCGTACAGACGAAGACTATCTCTTCTGACATGCTAACTTCCGGTACCGCTCGGTTATATAAAAAAATCTCCCCGCGATTATCATACGTGATATGAGGTGGAGGAACACTGGACGGAGTGGGGCCGATCAGCGGTGATCAAGCCGATAGACCGGTTGCGGGAGAATCAGATATAGCCGATTAACGCGGTCTGACTCAATCGCTTAACGCGGTCTGACTCAATCGCTCGGCGTCGGCACGCCGGTTATCTCGACGCTGGTTCCGTCGTGTCGGCAGTCCTCAAGCGCGTGTTTGGCGGCGAAGCCGGCCTCGTGGGCAGTCGCTCCGCGGCCGACGCCGACCTGTAACTCGACGTCGACATCGCTCATGACGTGGTCAACCGCGTCGGCAAACGCCGGCTCCGTCAGGTCGGGACAGACGGCGATGATGTTGTCGCCGCCGACAAAAAACGAGAGCGCACCGTGGGCCTCACGGAGGTACCCCATCAGCGACGCGTACGCTTGTTCGATATTGATGAACGTATCGAACTCGTTGAGCCGATCGGTGTACTTGCCGGTCGCGTTCACGACATCGAAGTGGGCAATCTGTACGTCTGACGGAGCCGTCTCCGTGAGATACTCGCCGGCAAGCACTTCCGTGCGCTGTTCGTCCTGAGCGCTACCCTCGTGTTGGATTTGGCGGTTCGCCTCCTCCAAGGCGTCGATCGGTCGGTCGCTCACGGCGGTACCGAGGCTAACTGTCACCGGATAGCGGTTCCTGATCGACTCCTGAAGCGACGCGTGCGCGTCGCCGCCGATACCGTTCGTCACCGTAATCATGTTGTCGAATCGGGTGAAAAAGGCGTACCCGTCGCGGTGACCGAGATACTCGGCGATATCGGCGAACAGCCGGGACTGTAGCGTCTGTAGATCCATCTCTCGACGGGGTTCCGGCGTCACCGTCCACGGACCGTAGTTGTCGATCTGGACCAGCGTCACCTGGGTCGTCGTCACAATACTACGCCGTTCGGTTCGGAGTCGTTTTACCCTTCCGTTATCACGAAGGTGGAACGGGTTTCGGAACTGGAAGGCTCACAAACGAGTTTGACCTCTCCCGTGGTCTATGAAATCACGTTTTGAACGACGCCGGGAGTGGGTATATCGATATAGATGATCGGTTGTTTATAAGTCGGGTGTGGGTGTTGCTGTCGGCTGTTTATAAGTCGTTGCTGGCGGATCGACGGCAGACACCTCCAAAGCCCCAGCCGTGAGGGCGGCGCACGCTCGCTGCGCGCTTCAGTCGCTCACTTCGTTCGCTCCTTCCAGTGCTTACGTCGCCTGCGCCGCCCTCACGGCTGCCCCTTTGAGTCCCGCCCCGCAACCGCACCTCAGGCCTCCCCAGCCTCGCCGGAACGGCGCTTACAAGCGCCGTTCCGGGCTCCAGCGAGAATCGAAGATTCTCTGGCAGCCGGCGCGG
>CAYRWH010000007.1:0-24674 GCA_964427935.1 uncultured Halobellus sp.
ACCGCTCCGAGCTGCCTCGGCACCAGCAGTGACGAGCCCTATGAGTGCCGAGGCCACCGTATTTCACGGATGAACAGCGTCTCTTGAGGCGTCTGGTTATTGCCGTAATCGATTCGCTCAAACCGGTTTTGACGTTCGATACGGATCTCACACGGTAACGGAGGCGCTGTTTATATCCTCTTGTATGCCTCTCGTCACCGATCCGAAGGCGTCATCAGCGCCGCGCAGCAACCACAGGTATGGACGAACTGTCACCGGACGAGTACACGCAACTCGTCGAGGACAACGGGCTCAGCCAACTGTTCGCGAACCGAGTCCGGGCACGGATCATCGCCGCCCTGTTTTATGCCTCCGAACCCCTGTCTGTCGCGGAACTCGCCGCGGGCGCTGGAGTCGACCAGACGGTCGTACACGAGGCGCTCGATCCGCTCAGCCGGTTCGATCTGCTGGAGACAATCGAGTCCGACGACGGCAGACCGCAGTACGCGCTTGCGGCGGATGACCAACTCGTCGACGCGTTGCGGACGGTCGCAGAGCTCGCGACGGAGCGGTACTACCGCGAGCCAGTTGACGTGACCGACAGCGACGAGCCGTAGCTCACTCGATTCGGACGGTCGTCTCGTCGTACAACCCTCGATCGGCCGGCTCTGAGACGGTTAGCCCGGCGCCGATCGTGTGTTCGCCTCTGTCTGCGGGCTCCCACGTGGTATCCGATGTCTGGAAGCTCTGCGACCAGCTTCGTTGGAATCGTCGTCTCTCTCCCCTGTCGAGTGTGAATTGAGTCTCCTCGTCCGGGAGTGGTTCCGCTACGTGCGACGCGTCTCGGTGTCCGTCGACGTGCCACGTCCACGGAACGGGCGAGCGTGTCCGGATTGTCACCGGAAACGGCATCGGATTGCGGAGTTCGACACGGAGGGGGATCGGCTCGCCGCGCTCAAACACCGTGGCGGGCGTCCGAACGCTCACTGACACCACGCGCCGGTGGAGGCGCTGCGGAAGCAGCCAGCGGCTCAGCGTCGCGGCGGGAAGGGTCCGAGCGGCCCGCGGCTCTTGACGCACGTCGGACTCGTTTGGGCGGAACGGGTCGCCGTCGGCTCGATCGATCCCGTCCGCGTCGCGTGATCGACGCATATCGAATCGTCGCCGCTAGAACGAATAAGCGTGTCGGCAAAGCGGGGGCTGTTTTGGATCCGGGCGCCAGCGCTGTCAGTTCAGTCGTCGCCACTTGCGGCCGGGCCGCCGACCCCATCGTCGCCGCCTGCGTACTCGCCGGTCGGTTCCCCTTCGTAGGCGGGGTCGAAGAGGTGACAGGCGACTCGTCCGGCGTTTGTCCGGCGAAGCGCCGGTTCATCGGCGTCACACGGCGTCTCAAACGTCTCCGTCAACAGGCGGTCCGCGTCGCCGAACTCGCCGTCCGCAATCGACGAGACCGCATCGCTGAGAACGTCCTCGGCTGCGGAGTCGGAGAGTGGCGCGGAGAGATCGAACTCCTCGCGGATCGCATCAGTCGTCTGGCCAGCCTCCGACGCGAAGGAGTCAACGGCGACATCGCCGTCTCGAACGCGCTGCCGGAGCGACATCACCGCGCGCCACTCCGCTTGAGCGAACTCGTAATCAGACGGCGGGATCACCTGCGGACACCGTGTGTGGAACTTACAGCCCGACGGCGGGTCGATCGGCGAGGGGACCGTTCCTTCCAACAGCGTTCGGTCACCCTCCCACAGGGGGTCCGGCTCCGGAATCGCCGACAGCAACGCTTCGGTGTACGGGTGTTGCGGCGGTGAGAACAGCTCTCCCGGCGATCCGATTTCGGCAATCTTGCCGAGATACATCACCGCGATCTGGTCGGCGATGTGCTCGACGACGGAGAGATCGTGGGCGATAAACAGGTACGCGATGCCCAATTCGTCCTGGAGGTCCTCAAGTAGGTTGAGGATCTGCGCCTGTACGGAGACGTCCAACGCGGAGACGGGCTCGTCACAGACGATGAAGTCCGGGTCGACTGCGAGCGCTCTGGCGATACCGATACGCTGTAGCTGTCCCCCGGAGAACTCGTGGGGATATCGGTTCGCGTGGCTCGCGTTGAGCCCGACTCGGTCGAGGAGCTCCTTGATTCGAGCGTCACGCGACGTGTCCGTTTCGATCCCGTGAATGTCCAGCGCCTCCCCGATGATGTCGTTGACCGTTAGCCGCGGGTTGAGACTCGACCGAGGGTTCTGGAAGATGATCTGTACCTCCTTCCGGAGGTCGCGGAGTTCGCTCCCCGACAGTTCGGTGATATCCTGTCCTTTGAAATAGACGGAACCGGCGGTCGGCTCGCGAAGCCGAAGTATGGACCGGCCGATACTGCTTTTTCCACACCCACTTTCCCCAACGAGCCCAAGCGTCTCGCCCTCGCGGATCTCGAACGAGACACCGTCGACGGCCTTGACTTTCTGCTGTCGACCGAAGATCCGATCAATGAAATCGGTCTCCGAGTCGTAGTACTTCTTGAGGTTCTCGACTCTGAGGAGCGGTTCGCTCCCACTCATCGGTCACTCACCCCTGTCGACGACACCGAGTCACGGTCGTCGGTCAGCCCGTCCTCGCCGCGGACCGTCACCTCGTAATCGAGGGTCCCGTCGAGCTCTCCGGTGTGTGCGAGACACGCCGCAACCTGTGAGTCGCTGTTTATCGGGTCCGCAGGCTCACCGGTCTCCGTGTCGACCAACTGCGGCTCGATTTGGGTACACGACTCCTCCGCGTACGGACACCGAGGGTGAAAGTTACAGCCCGGTGGGACCTCGATCAGGTCCGGCATCCGCCCGGGGATCGTCTTGAGCCGGTCCCGCTCGTCACCGATCCGGGGGATCGAGCTCATCAGTCCCACCGTATAGGGGTGCTGCGGGTTGTAGTAGACATCCTCGACCGGTGCCATTTCGACCGGATGGCCAGCGTACATCACCATGACCCGATCACAGAACTCGGCGACGACGCCGAGATCGTGCGTGATGAGCTGGATCGCCGTGTCGAACTCCGTCGCGATCTCTTCGAGTAGGTCGAGTATCTGTGCCTCTATCGTCACGTCAAGCGCCGTCGTCGGCTCGTCGGCGATGATCAGGTCGGGGTCACACGACAGCGCAATCGCAATGACGGCGCGCTGTTGCATCCCGCCCGAAAACTGGTGTGGGTAATCGCTGTATCGGTCTGCGGCCGACGGAATCCCAACCGATTCGAGGGTCTCGATGGCCCGCTCACGCGCCGCCTTCTCGCCGAGATCAAGGTGGTATCGTATTGCCTCTGAGATCTGCTCGCCGACGGTGTAGGCGGGGTTAAGCGCTGTTCCGGCGTCTTGGAAGATCATCGCAATCTCGTTTCCGCGCAGCGAGCGCATCTCCTCTTTGCTCATCTGCAGGAGGTCTTTGCCTTTAAATCGGATCTCTCCGCTTTCGATGACGCCAGGGTCGTCGAGCAGACGCATGAGCGCAAGGCTCGTGACGCTCTTGCCGGCGCCGCTCTCACCGACGACGCCGAATCGCTCGCCGGCCTCGATGCGGTACGACAGGTCGTTTGTCGCTTTGACGACGCCGTCGTCGGTGTAAAACCGGACGTTCAGGTCCTCGACTTCAAGCATCGCCATTAGTGGAGCCCTCCGTCACTGGCGCCGGAGCTGTCGCCTTGCGGATCGAACGCGTCGCGGACGCCGTCACCGACTAAGTTGATCGCCATCACGAACACGAAGATGGCAAGTCCCGGGAACAGCCCGGCCCACCACCGGCCGCGAGCCATCGAGTCCTGCTCGACGTTGAGCATGACGCCCCACTCCGCACTCGCCGGAGAGAGTCCGAGACCGATGAAGCCGAGTGCCGCGGCCGCAAGCACCGTGGTTCCGACGCTGAGCGTTCCCTGAACGATCGCGGGCGCCATCGCATTGGGAAGAATGTGTTTCACGATAATCGAGCGGTCGGTCGATCCGAGCGCCTTCGCGGCGGTGATGTAGTCGTTCTCCTTGACACTCAGGATCTCGCCGCGGATGATACGGGCGTACGGAAGCCAGCCGACGGCGACCAGCGCGAGAACGAGTTCCCAGTACCCGCGACCAAGGATCGTGATGACCGCGATTGCGAGCACGATGAACGGGAACGCGTACAGCATATCCACGAGCCGCATGATCACCTCGTCGACGACACCGCCGTAGTAGCCGGCGACGGAGCCGAGCGGGATGCCGATGAGCATCGCGACCGAGACGGCGATGAACCCGATAGAGAGGCTCCATCGGCCACCGTACATCACCCGCGAAAGAATGTCGCGACCGGCCCAGTCGGTTCCGAACAAGTGGAATCCAGAGGGCGGCCACGAGAACAGGTACTCGACGGTCGGCGGTTGATGGCCAGTCGAGATGTCCTGTGCTGATGGGACCGCCGGTGCGAGCGAGAACGGCTGTACCGTCTGCCCGGCGAGGACCGGAAGCCTTGACGGGAGCTGGATCGGTCGCGCGAACACGGCCAGCAACACCATCACAGCGATGAGTGCGCCGCCGAACAGCGCCAGTCGGTTCCGCTTGAACCGCTCCCATGCGAGTTCGAGGCGGCCGCGCCCGGCTTGGGACTGCATTTCGGGCTCCCATGACGAGAGTCGCTCCCGGGAGTTGACCCGGTCGGCGTCAAATCCCGTCACGCGTATTCGGCCGCGCTCTGTTGTCGATTGTGAGTTTTCAGTTGACATTCTTAATATCGAATACGGGGGTCGAGGTACGCGTACAACACGTCTGCGAGGAAGTTCGCAGTAATGACCGCAACGCCGATAATGAGGACGATCCCTTGGATAATCGGGAAGTCGCGGTTACCGACTCGATTCACGAGCAACCGGCCGATACCCGGGTACGAGAAGACGATCTCGACGACGACGGACCCACTAATGATGAACGCAACTTGGATCGCGGCGACGGTCACGACGGATATCAGCGAGTTCCGCAGGACGTGTTTGCGAATGACGGAGCGCTCCGGGAGACCCTTCGCGCGCGCCGTCCGCACGTAGTCTTTGTCAAGTTCTTCGACCATCGACGACCGCATGAGCCGCATCAGCAACGCCGTCGCTCCGGTTCCGATCGTGATTGCCGGCAGCAGCGTGTAGATGAGCATGTCTGCGCTGAGGAGGCCGCGGTCGGTCGGCGGGAGCACGGGGAAGAGTCCCAGCCAACTGGCGAACACCAAGATGAGGATGAGGCCCAACCAGAAGTTCGGAAGCGCGATGCCGACGAGCGCGAAGATGCGGCTCGCCTGGTCGATTTTGGTGTCACGGTAGTACGCTGCGGCGACCCCAGTCGGGATCGCGGTCAGGAGCGTCACGCCGAACGCCATAATCCCCATAACCAGCGTGAACGGCAGCCGGCTCATTATCTCCTCGCTCACTGGTTGACGGGTGGTAATAGAGGTTCCAAAGTCGCCGGTTGCCGCGCTCGTGACCCAGTCGATGTACTGAATGTACACCGGCTGGTCGAGACCGTACTCGGCGCGTATTTCGGCTCTTGTCTCCGGATCGAGCTCGGCGAACACCGTGATGAAATCTATTGGGTCACCGGGAATGGCGTGAATCATTCCGAACGTGATCAGAGAGATTCCGAGCAGTAACGGAACGGTGATCAAACTGCGTTTGAGTATGAATCGTTGGAGACTCATCGAGATGAGGTAGGTGCGTTGACAGGATATGTTCGGCTCGCGTTACTCCGGCGGGTAGACGACTTCGTCGAGGTGGGGCTTATACAGCGTGTTGTAGCGGTTACTGGCGTTGGGGTGCGGATTCCACTGATCAAGTGACTCGACGCCGTCCGGATTGACGATCTCGATCACGTCGCCGGTCCACATGTTAGCGAGCGGAACATCCTCAGCGACAAGTTCTTGGAGGTCATTGTAGATCTCTCGCCGTTCATCCACGTCGACCGTCGACACGCCTGCGTCGAGCAGTTCGTCCATCTCCTCGTTCTCGTAGAGGTTCCAGTTGAACCCGTCCGGGACGTGCCGGTCGGAGTTGAGCAGGTCGTTCGCGTGTCCATCGGGGTCCGAACCGCCCGTCCAGCCGATGCCGACCACATCGGTCGTTTGGGCCGCGCCCTCAGGATCGGTTAGGAACGGAACGAGATCATCGAACGCCCGCACATCGAGGTCTGCATCAAAGAACTCCGTGTCGTCCATCGTCTGCTGGATGATCTCCATCCATCGCTCACGCGTCCGGTTAACGTTAGTGATGAATTCGATCTCGAACGGCGGCTCAATGTCCTCCTCGTCGAACGCCTCTTCGAGCAGTTCGAGGCCCGCTTCGCGGTCCTCACCGATTGTGTCGTCGAGCAGTCCCTGAACGAACTCCTCGTCGAAGTACGCACCGAGTCCCGGGCTGACAGGACCAGCGATTTCGGTCGCGTTACCGCCAAACACCGACTCGATTACCTCGCCGGCCGGGATGAGACGGGTGATGCCGCGGCGGAACTTCTGGTTCGTGAACGGCCCCTGTGTGACGGGATACGTAATGAAGTCGAAGCCGACCGAAGCCCCGCTGACGACCGTGCCCGTCTGATCGTCCCACTGGTCCAGCTCGAACGGAGCTGGGTTGTCGATCATGTCCAGCTCGCCGTTGGCCATCGCCTCCTCCTGGGAGACCTGCTCTGTGATGACCCGAAGCGTCACTTGTTCCCACGGTGCGGTGCTCGGGTGGTCGTCGCCGTCGTACCAGTAGTTCTCGAACGGAACGAGGACGGCTCGGTCTTCGGCTTGGAACTCGTCGATCTCCCACGGGCCGGTCCCGAGCGTCTGCTCGGTGAAGTCGTGTTCATCCTGTTCGGGCTCCGTGCTGATGTCGTCGGCGTCGTGCGGGAGAATCGGCACGATCGCCACGTCGTTGAGGAACGGCGCGTGTGGCTCCTCGGACGTGATCTCGACTTCGTAGTCGCCGAGTACCTCGACGTTTTCGACCCACGCGACGTCGCCGTTGTTCGTGGTTCCGCGGGTCCGGTTGAACGAGAACTCGACATCGGCCGCGGTGAACTCGTCACCGTTGTGAAACTCGACACCTTCTCGCAGGTCGAACCGGAACGTGTTCTCGTCGATCTGCTCCCAATCGGTCGCGAGCTCACCGTGGAACTCCTCATAATCGAACGAGGGCGCGACGAGGCTCTCGTACGACATCGTCCCGACGGTGGAGTTAGAGGTAGCGTCAGTGATAATCGTCGGATCGAAGGTTCCGGGATTCGCACCCAGAGACGCAACGAACTCGTTTGGATTCTCTTCACCGTCACCAACACAGCCGGCAAGGCTCACTGCGCCCGCACCGCCCATTGCCGTGAGAACCTGTCGTCTGGTAGTCGCTGAGCGTGTCGCTTGATCGTCACCGGATGACATACTGTATCAATCCTTGTGCTTTGATAAAAAGGATTCTATTGCTTGCGTGACGCTATTGTCTCACAATAACTGGAAGATACGCATTGTCTTGTTACGCCGTATTTTAAACAAATATCAGTGGGAGTACCGTTTTGCGTGGCTAGTTTCACATTTGTGTACTACGGATCGGTTACAAACTGGTTTTCAGCCGTTAATTTCACTCATGTAAAGTATGTTGCTAGTCGTGAGAGTTGATGCTGTAAGAACGTAGCGAGCAAGAGTGGTGCGAATATACTCCGTTTGATCCCGTTATTCTGACGTGGAAGTTCGTTTCCGGCTCAGCTCTTTCGTCCCGCACGGTTTTGTCCGTTCGACACCAACGGATCGTTGATCAGACGCCGTGACTGTCCGTCACCCGAGAGAAGAGCGGGAGGGAGAGCTAACACTCCTGTTCACGCTGAGCGCTGCCCGTACTCTCGCCGATCCGGCCGGCGCGTTTGCGGACGCACGACGGTGGAGTCGGTACGTCGGCGTCATCGCCAACGATACGACCGCGGTAGAGGGGTTCGTTCGACGACACGGTATCGAGAACGACTTCGAGTTGCGCGCGTGGGACAAGTGGGGAACGACCGAAGCGATCCGCGAGGCGACGGCGACGCCGCGACACGTCTTCGTCGGGACCTCCCGTGAGGACCGCCGACTCGCGGACGCTACGGGCTGGGAGTTTCGAACCGTGACGGACGCCGCGGAAAAGGCTGGCTGGGAACTCACCGATCCGAGCCGCAGACACGAGAACACAGGGATTCTCCGTCGCATCCGGCGGTTCATAAATTCGCGGTTCGGCTGATCACAACTGTGCGGTGTACAGCAGTAGCAACACCGAAATGACGCTGACGAAGACGATCCATCCGACGATGACGATCCCCGCCCGCTTCGTACTCAGGTCTTCTCCACTGAGGATCTCACCAAGTCCCATGCGCGATGTCATGCTGACCCAGTTTATAAATGATCGTCTTTTGCGCGCACCGACGAGCGGGAGCGTTGCGTCGCGGCCTCCGCGCTCAGCCCGAAGAGGTTTGTCGTCGGGAGCAAAACCGATCGGCATATGTCTCGTGGCGAGGACCTTCGAACGACCGCGGACGCGCTCGACGGGTCCATTGCCGTCTGCGGCCTCGGCCACATGAGAGCCCAACTCTCCGCGGAGTCGTTTCGGGAGGCGCGAGTTGTGTCAGTTTCTGACCTGCTTGATGGGCGATCCGGAACGGGCGCAACCGCTGTCGACTCGACCGACACTGCCGAGCTCGACGATTCTACCGTCGCCACCGAGGCTGTTGCTGCCGTCGTTCTCGTCGATCCGACCGCGGGCGAGGACGTGCTGGCTGACCTCCGTGCGGTCGCTGACACAGAGGTGTTCACCGTCGCAGTCGTCGCCGGTGACGACATCGACTCGGACGCGCTGGCGACGATCACGGCGGCGGTCGATGGGGTGTTACTCGTCGGCGACGGGACCGATTCCACGCTTGGACCCATCGAAGCGGTACAGGAGTTCCTCGCGGTCGTCCGGGACCCCGGGTTCATCAACCTCGACCTGACCGACGCGCGGACGGTCCTCGCTTCGGGGCCCGCGGCAGTTGCGACCGGGTCGGCACCGCCTGACGCACCCGAACTCGCGGTGAAGTCGGCGTTCGATCGACTCCCGAGTGGCGTCGACGCGGCGAGCGCGAGTGCTGTCCTCGTCGATGTCGTCGTCGATACGGACACGAGCATCACCGCCGCAACTGCCGTCGTCGACGAAGTACGCGACCGAATCGCGACAGACGCAAACGTCATCTGGGGTGGTGCGGTTGACGACGACACGACGGACGGGTTGTTCACCCGCGTCGTCGTCGCCGACGTTCGGTACGACCCGCCACTCGCCGCGGGGGACCCCTGTCCTCGGTGTGGCTCGTCGCTCTCGGCGTACACGTTCGGCGCGAGCGAGACGCTGTCCTGTGACGCCTGTGGATACTCAGGGATCGGAATGCGCCGTCGGTGAGACGATCAGCAGCGTCGGCCTGCTATGACCTGGTCCCGAGCAGGTCCTCTAGTGTCGTTGCGAGCGACTCCGAAACTTCTGTTAGATACACTGTCCCCCAAACCGCGACGATCACCGAGCCGACCATGTTGAATATCATATCGACGATAGTGTCGTCGATACCGTGCTGTGCGAGGATCGGCTCCATATCAAGCCGGATCGCGCCCTGATCGACGAAGAACTCGAGTATCTCCCAAATAACGCTCATCGCGAGCATAAACACGAGGAGTGCGCCGAACAGCGCCCATGGGGGGAGGTTGACCTCGTCGCTGTGGAGGTGAACCGCCCGCAACGCGGCGTATCCGGTTGCGGCAACGACGGTGGCAGAGAGGGTGTGTGTGAGATGGTCCCACGTCGAGATGGCGTCGTACAACCCGGCCGTCCCGAGCGCGTGGAGGAACACCGCAAGCGTGACCCACAACACGAGTCCCGGCTCGATAACGACCTCATAGTCTCGTTTCAACAGGGCTGGCAGAAACGTGACGCCGATTGCCAGTCCGGCGTTGGTCACCACGGCGATCCGCTGTGACCAGAGGCCATAGAGAAGCACTCCGACCAGTGCGACCTGCATGAACCGAACGAGTCCGATCTGGCGGCGCACGGAGATCCCCAGCCGGTCGCTCAACACGACGCCTTCGACATCCGCGGACTCTCCGGTGACCGTATCCGTTCTGTCGGTGGCCGGAGCCGTCTCGGGACCCGCCTGACTCCCGTTCTCGTTCGCGAGCCGACTCCGACTCGATTCGGGGACTGACGACGCAGTGGGTGCGCTCTCTGTATCGGACGCCAGCCGGAAGTACGTGTAAAACAGGGCACCTGCGAGCAGGCCGGCCACGGTCGCATAGATGAACTCGATCATCACGGCGGCGTTCACCGCGTCCTGTGACCGTCCGTCGAGAAGATACGTAGTCCCAAACACAACATCTGAACTCCACCAGAGTACGTTCAACAGCCCCGACATCGCGAGCGTCAGAAGGACGGTTAGCGTCACGGCGAACCACGGCACGAGGCGCAACGAAGTGAATCGATCGAGTTCGACAACGATCAGGAGTCCGAGTGTCGCGAGCGCGAGGCTCGAAACGACCTCCGTTACGAGCGGTATCGGAGCGAACGACTCCCACAGAATTGGGAGCGTAACCAGTCCGACGAAGTACCACGGCGCGACCACGCTCGGATCACGGGACGCAATTGCGGGGGCGGCGACCACGACAATTGCCACGACGCTGAGCAGAACCGGTTCGGGGCGGTCGAAGAACACGCCCGCGATGACAGTGCCGACGAGAACCGCGACGAACAGCCAGGAGAGAACCGTGTTCCGGCGCGAGCGACCGAAGTACGACGCGAGACCGTCAGTAGCGCTCATCGTCGTAGCCGGTTTCGCCCCACGCAGATAGTCGTACTGGTACAACAACGGCACGGCACGGAGCGATTCAATCGACACCGGAGCAGCCACAATCGTCCCGGTCGATTGCGGCGGATTCTCGCCAGATCGCTGGGACTATCGGCCCGCTCACCAAAACACCGTAGAGAGATGGCACGGGCGATCGACATTGATACGACACTCGGCGGTCTGGTAGTCACCGTCGGTTCGCCGTTGCTCGTCCTCCTCTACGCTCTCGAAGGGTTGCTCGTCGGGAAGCTGCTTCACCCTTCGTTGCTGTTCATCCTCTACGTCGTCGTGACGGAACCGGGGCTCGTCCTCACAGGCGTTGTCGGCGCGTTCTGTGTCGGTTCGGCGACGGCCGGACAGCTGGTGCTGTACCGAACCGTCAGCGAGGACGAGGACTCGCCGGGACGACTCGCGCGGGTGATCCCGTATCTCGATCGGCTTCCTGAGATCGTGAAGGAACGAATCGGAGACTCGCGGCTGGCGCTCGTCGACCGGTGGTTCGACCGGTTCGGCGGCCACGCGGTCTGGATCTCGAACGCGACGCCGGGACTTCGCGGACTGATGACGATCCCGGCCGGCCTGAGCGGCTATCCTGTCCGCCGGTTCGTCGTACTCTCGGCACTCGGCAACGCCATGTACATGGTGCTATTGATCGCCGTCGCGAACGGTCTGCTGGAGGCGGTACGGTTCGTTCCGTGGGATTTGAGCCCCGATCGGTTCCTGTGAGGGGGCCCGCGATGGCTGTTGTTTTTGAGCGATACGTTCATACGCTTCTGTCGCTTTTGTTCCGATACAATGATGCTTCCAACCCACGTGTTGGCCGGGATGGCCCTTGCCCTCCCGCTCTGGGCCGTAAGCCCGGAGTACGCCTCCGTTGGGTTCGTCGCCGGGTTCCTCGGGGGACTGTTCCCGGATCTAGATATGTACGTCGGCCACCGCAGGACCCTTCACTATCCGGTGTACTACTCCGTACTGGCCGTAGTAGCGGTCATCGTCGGACTGGTGGTCCCGTCGACTGCGACGGTCGCGCTGGCGTTGTTCCTGTCTGGCGCGGCGATCCACTCCGTGTCCGATGTCCTCGGCGCGGGGTTGGAACTGCGTCCGTGGGAGGGAACCTCCGAGCGGGCAGTGTACAGCCACTATCACGGAACGTGGGTCCGGCCGCGCCGAGTGGTCCGATACGACGGGGCTCCCGAAGACCTGTTTCTGTCGGGGCTGTTTGCGGTCCCGCTGTTCCTCGTTCTCGACGGCTGGCTCCGGTGGCTCGTCGTCGGGGCGGTCGGCGTTGCGCTCGCGTATTCCCTACTCCGTCGTCCCCTCGCCGTGCTCGCTCCGCGGCTGGCGCGTCTTCTCCCTGACCCGGTTCAGGCGTACATCCCCGACCGGTACCGCGAGAGAAATGACTCCTGAAACGCTCGCGTGACCGAACGGGATCGGCAGTAGTTCACGTCTGCGAACGCGAGCGCAACGACTTTCCTCCGGGGCGGCAAACGCCGGGTATGGACTGGCCACACGACCCCGACGGCGAGCAGGGTAGCGAGGGCATGCGACAGTACGGCCACGCGGTGCTCGCAAAAAAGATAGACGAGGAAGAGGACTTCCCCCTGTCAGCCGCGGAATACGTCGAGCAGTACGGGGACCACCCGATCCGGATCGACCATGAGACCGTCGTCTCCGTCGAGGAGATATTCGAGGGCGTCGAACTCGAGGAGTTCGAAGATTTCATCGAGTTCCATCGTGAGCTCGGTCGCGCCATGCGCGAGAACGGCTATTGGTTCTACGAAGGTCCCGACGGGTTCGTCGACGGTCCGGCCTGAGTCCCGCGTTTTACCTGAGTCGTCCCTTTTAAGACCGGCCGGAGCGACGGGCCGCGCATGAACAACGACCGGATCGTCGTCCTCGCCCACGGGAAGTTCCCCGACCGCGCGAAGACGGCGCTCGGCGTGATGCGATACGGCGATCAGACCGTCGAGGCCGTTCTCGACCGCGACCGCGCCGGCGACCGAGTCTCGGATCACGTCCAGAACGTTGCGGACGCGCCGATAGTCGATTCGTTTGCGGACGCGCTCGCGGCCGCCGACGGCGAGGTCGACGCCTTATATATCGGGATCGCACCGATCGGCGGGGGATTCGACGAGTCGTGGCGTGAGGACGTTCGTGCGGCGATCACGGCGGGCTGTGATGTCGTCGCCGGACTCCACTACTTCTTAAGTGACGACGAGGAGTTCGCCGCGCTGGCGGCCGAACACGATGTCGAACTCCGAGACGTTCGTCGCCCGCCAGCGGATCTCGATGTCGCCAGCGGTACCGCGGCCGAAGTCAACGCCGGCGTGGTGCTCACGGTCGGCACCGACTGTTCCGTCGGAAAGATGACTACCGCTCTCGAAATCGTTGAAACCGCCCGTGAACGCGGTATCGACGCCGCGTTCGTCCCGACAGGCCAGACCGGGATCATGATCGCAGGATGGGGAACGCCGATCGATCGTGTGATATCCGACTTCACTGCGGGTGCCGTCGAGGAACTCGTCGTCGAGGCGGCCGCCGACCACGACCTACTCGTGGTCGAGGGGCAAGGAAGCATCACGCACCCGGCCTATTCCGCCGTCACCTGCGGGATCCTCCACGGCGCGATGGCCGACGCACTGGTGCTTTGTCACGCCGCCGGTCGCGAGGCGATTCACGGGTACGAGTCATTCCCGCTCCCGCCGCTGGCGGAGTACGTCGATCTGTACGAGGGGCTCGCCGCCCCGGTTGCGGCGTCCGAGGTCGTCGCCGGCGCCGTGAACACACACGGGCTTGACGACACGGCCGCAACGGAGGCGGTCGAGTCGTTTGTCACGGAGACGGGCGTACCCGCCGCGGACCCGCTCCGCGACGGTGCCGATCGGATCGTCGACGGAATACTGGACGGACTCGACCACGGCGTCGGGGACGCGGCCGAACATGACGACGTCGAGGATGCGGCTGAACACGACGGTGTCGTCGAGGGAGGGCAGGACGAATGAGCCTCGAAACCGCAGTCGAGCGGGTGTCGATGGAGCTCGAAGAGCCGTTCACCATCTCTCGGGGGACCCAAACGAGTGTCGAGAACCTGATCGTTCGCGTGACCGACGAGGGCGGCATGACGGGGGTCGGCGGGGCAGCTCCGTCGAGACACTACGGAGAGACCGCCGACACGGTTGCGGCGGTGCTCCCCGAGCTTCTGGATGTCGTCGAAACTGTGGACGACCCGCACGCGCTCCACGAGATTGCGGCTCGGATGGAGGCGACCGTTCACGATAACCCGGCTGCGCGCTGTGCGGTGTCGATCGCAGTTCACGACCTCGCGGCCAAGCGACTCGGCGTTCCGCTGTATCGGCTGTGGGGGCTCGATCCGAACGATGTGCCGGCGACATCCTTCACGATTGGGCTCGACACGACCGAGCGGATCCGCGAGAAGACGGCAGACGCGGTCGATGCCGGATACTCGGTGTTGAAAGTTAAGCTTGGCACCGACCGCGACCGCGAGGTGGTCGAAGCGGTTCGGGCAGCCGCTCCCGAGGCGACGATCCGGGTTGATGCCAACGAGGCGTGGACACCCCGCGAGACCATCACAAAGAGCGAGTGGCTCGCCGAACTCGGCGTCGAATTCATCGAACAGCCGGTCCCGGCCACGGATCCCGAGGGACTACGGTTCGCCTACGAGCGATCGGCCCTGCCGATCGCCGCCGACGAGTCCTGTGTGACCGCTGCCGACGTTCCGGCGATCGCCGACCGCTGTGACATCGCGAATTTCAAGCTGATGAAGACGGGCGGACTTCTTGAGGCTCGGCGAGCGATCGCGACCGCGCAATCCCACGGGTTGGAGGTGATGCTCGGCTGTATGCTTGAGTCGAACGCCTCCATCGCGGCCGCCACACAGCTCGCCCCTCTCCTGGACTACGCTGATCTTGATGGGTCGCTGTTGCTCGACTCCGACCCCTACGAGGGTGTCGACGTAACCGGCGGACCGATCCGCCTAGGCGACACCGACCGGGCCGGGACGGGAGCCGTTCCCGACTCCGACACGGCGTGACCGGCCTGACGAGTCGACGGCCCGTCTCCGGGTTCCTATCGTGAGAACTCGATCGCTGCGCCCTGACCGAAGCCGACACAGAGCGTGGCGAGTCCGCGGTCCGCGTCGCGCTTTGTCATCTCGTGAATCAGGGTTACCGGGAGGCGTGCGCCGGAAGCGCCGAGGGGATGGCCGATGGCGATTGCGCCGCCGTTGACGTTGTACTTCTCCTCGTCGATACCCAGCTCTCGCCGGGAGTACTCACACTGTGACGCGAACGCCTCGTTCAACTCAACGAGGTCGTAGTCGTCGATGGTCGTGCCAGCCCGGTCGAGCAGGCCGCGGGTTGCTGGCACCGGTCCGATCCCCATAACGGTCGGGTCGACGCCAGCGACGGCGTTCGTTCCGACTTCCGCGAGCACGTCCAGCCCGTGGTCGTCCGCGAACGACTTGCTCGTCACGAGCGTCAGCGACGCGCCGTCGGAGATCTGTGAGGCGTTGCCGGCGGTGACGCTCCCGTCGCCGGTGAAGGCAGGCGAGAGCCCTGAGAGCTTCTCCGCCGTCGTGTCCGGACGGATGCCTTCGTCCGCCTCAATGAGTCCGTCGTCGGTTTCGACGGGAACAATCTCGTCGTCGAACCGGCCCGATTCGGTCGCTTCCGCGGCACGCTGGTGGCTTCGCGCGGCGTACTCGTCTTGGGCCTCGCGACTCACGTCGTGTTCCTCCGCGACCTTCTCCGCGGTCATCCCCATCTGAAGCTGGAAGACGTTGTAGCGCTCGGAAAGCTCTGGATGGAGGTGCTGATAGGAGTCGCCGTCCATCGGCACCCGACTCATGTTCTCGACGCCGCCAGCGATGATACAGTCGCGGTTGCCCGCGGCCACCGCGTCGGCGGCGGAGATGATCGCCTGCATCGAGGAGGCACACCAGCGGTTGATCGACGTTGCCGGGACGGACTCGCCCAGCTCGGAGAGGAGCGCGATGACGCGGGCGACGTTGTTGTCCTGTTCGGCTCGCTGTTGAGCGACCCCCCACATCAGGTCGTCGACGTGGTCGCTCGTCAGTCCCGTTTCCGCGAGCGTGTGGTCTATCAGCCGCGTCGAGAGGTCTTCACTGCGGACATCTGCGTAGACGCCCCCGTCTCTTCCCTGTGGCGTTCGATACGCGGCCGCGATCACCGGCGTCGTGGTATCCGTCATGGATCCTCACAGATCCCTGACTGGCTTAAATGGGCGTGGAACCCGGAACAATCAACCCGAAGTTTATCGTTTATATAGCGGATCGCCGGTCATTTCGGCGGGCCGATCGACTTCCATCAGTTCGAGGACCGTCGGAGCGACATCACACAGTGACCCGCCGGAACGAATCGTTCCGCCGCCGTCGTCGCCGTCGGGCGTCAGATACGCGAACGGTACCGGGTTGAACGTGTGGGCGGTGTGGGGGTTTGCTTCCGTACCCATGTCGTCGGCGTTGCCGTGGTCGGCGGTGACGACGGCGTGGCCGCCCGCGTTCGCGACCGCATCGAGGAGTCGCGAGAGCTCGGTGTCAACCGCCTCCACTGCTTCCACCGCAGCCTCGAAGTCGCCTGTGTGGCCGACCATGTCCGGGTTCGCGTAGTTCAACACGACCAGATCCGGATCGTCTGTTTCGATGACGCGGATCGCCTCGTCGGTGAGTTCGGGCGCGGACATCTCGGGCTGTTGGTCGTAAGTCGAAACGTCGGGACTCTTCACGATCGACCGCAACTCGCCCGGAAACTTCACTTCGCGGCCGCCGTTGAGGAAGTAGGTGACGTGGGGGTACTTTTCGGACTCGGCGATCCGAAGCTGGGTGCCGTCGGCCTCGGAGACGACCTCGCCGAGCGTGGCGTCCGGTATCTCGGGCGGGAACGCGACGGAGAAACTGAACGTCTCGTCGTACTCCGTCATCGTCACCAGTTCGATCTCCGGCTGGTCGATAGCAACTCCCCACTCCGGACGGGTGTCCGTAAGCATCCGGACCAGCTGTCGCGCTCGATCGGCCCGGAAGTTGAAGAAGATCACCGCGTCACCGTCCGTGACTCCGCGGGCACTGGGGTCGCTGGCGTCGTCAGCTCCGTCACCAACGCCGTTGCCGCCGCCGGCAACGAGCGTCGGTTCGATGAACTCGTCGGTCTCGCCGCGGGCGTGTGCTTCGCGTGCGGCCGAGACCGCGTCGGCCGACTCGTGGTCGGCTCGCCGGTTCACGATCGCGTCGTACGCGCGTCGGGTTCGGTCCCAGTTCTCGTCGCGGTCCATCGCGAGGTACCGCCCGATTACGGTCGCAACGTCCCCGGTCCCCCGCTCGGCGGCGTGTTCGCTGACAGACGCGAGGAACTTGTCGGCGATCTCTGGAGCCGTGTCGCGACCATCGGTGAACGCGTGGGTCGTTGCTGGGACGCCCGCCTCGGACGCGGCGTCGATCAGCGCCTCTAGGTGGGAGACGTGCGAGTGGACGCCGCCGTCGGAGACGAGCCCCATGAAGTGGACGCGTCCGCCGGTGTCCTGGACGTGGTCGAACGCCGACGCGAGGGCGTCGTTGTCGGCGAACGTCCCCGCCGCGAGCGAATCCGTGATCCGAGTGTACGCCTGTTTGACGACCCGACCCGCCCCGATGTTCAGGTGGCCGACCTCCGAGTTTCCCATCTGTCCGTCCGGGAGGCCGACGCGCCGGCCGTGGACGACGAGGGATCCGTACGCGCCGCGCTCGACCGCGTCGTCAAAGGTCGGGGTGTCGGCCGCCGCCACCGCGTCGCGCCCGCCCTCGGTCGGGATCCCAGACTCCTCGTCGAGGTCGTCCGTCCGGTACGGCGAGTCGGGACCGAGTCCCCAGCCGTCGAGGACGATAAGTGCAGTTCGCATACCGGTAACACCCCGCCGCGGCGTAATTAGCCTTCGTTCCCGCGCTACCATCTATCGGAGCCGGGAAGTCAACGTTTTATCCTTCGGACGCTAACTACACGTTAATGGACTCCGCGGTACTGCTCGATCTCCTCGGCAACGAGAACCGGCGACGCATTCTCCGGCTTCTCGCACAAAAACCGTGTTACGTCACGG
Organism: uncultured Halobellus sp.; assembly: GCA_964427935.1. Classification (GTDB taxonomy): domain Archaea; phylum Halobacteriota; class Halobacteria; order Halobacteriales; family Haloferacaceae; genus Halorubrum. The sequence goes on from CAYRWH010000007.1 coordinate 17,921, forward strand.
AGATCTCAGAGTATCTCGGAGTGAGCCCGAAGGCCGTGATCGACCATCTCCGGAAGCTGGAGGATGCGGGGCTCATCGAGTCGACAACGGACGACCAGCGGCGGAAGTACTTCCGGATCACCCGAAGCCTCCGGTTAGAAGTGAGCGTGTCGCCGTACGGATTCGGCGCGAAGAGCGCGTACCCGGCCCGGAGCAGCCTCGACATGTCCGGGCGATGTCCGCACCTCTCGCTCGATATCGGTGCCTCTGACGCCTACGAGACGAGAGACGGAGCCGACGCTGATGGTCGAACTGCGGGCCGGAACGGTGACGGACAGGACGACGACGCAAGCGATATCGCCGAGATCGCGGCCGAGTACGGCAGGCTTCAGGAGATAGACCGAGAGCTATCGTTGGCACAGCGATGGGTTCACGGCCGCGTTGAGGACGCACTCGCCGAGATCGACGAACGACTCGGAACCGAGGCCGATAGCCGGTTTTACGCCGCGATCCTTGCCGCGCTCACCGAGACCGACGGCACCGCCGAGTCGGTCGCCGAGGAGGTCGGGACTCACGAGGACGCCGTGATCGACGCGCTCCGCCGGCTCTCGGACGTCGGCGTCGTCTCCCGCGACGGTGACGCCTTCCGGATCCGCTGAGGCGGTTCCCGCCGCTTCCGGAACCTTTTGTCCCGCAGGCAGTTCAGGTGTGACGTGAGCAGGTATCGAACCGTCGGGGCGTTTCTCGCGCTCGCCGCGATCTGGGGATCGGCGTTCATGGCAATAAACGCCGGGCTGGCGTACTTCCCACCCGTCCTGTTCGCGGCGCTTCGCTTCGACGTTGCCGGCGTCGTGATGTTAGCGTACGCCGTTTACGTCGCCGACGATCCGATCCCTCGCGGACAGGAGGAGTGGTCGGTCGTGGTCGTCGGCGCGGTGCTGATAATCGCCGCGTACCACGCGTTCTTATTTCTCGGAGAGAGCGATCCGGCGGTGACGAGCGCGGTCGCCGCGGTCATTGTCAGCCTCTCGCCGGTGTTGACGACAGTGTTCGCGCGAGCGTTTCTTCCCTCCGAGCGGTTGACCCTCGTCGGCGTGATCGGGCTGCTGATCGGCCTGCTCGGAGCGGTCGTGTTGGCCGCGCCCGACCCGTCAAACCTGACCGGTGGGGGGACCGGGGCGAAATTCCTCGTGTTCCTCGCGGCCGCGGCGTTCGCGCTCGGCTCGGTCCTCACTCGCGCGCTCGACTCGGGGATGGAAATCGAGACGATGGAGGCGTGGTCGATGCTGTTGGGAGCCGGGCTCACCCACCTCGCTGCCGCTGCGCTCGGGGAGTCGGCGGCGGACATCGTCTGGACGACGGAAGCGGTCCTCGCGCTCGGCTATCTCGCCGTCGTCGCGAGTGGGATCGGCTTCCTGATCTACTTCGAACTGCTCGACCGGCTCGGGCCGATCGAAATCAACCTCGTATCGTACGTCGCACCCGTGTTCGCCGCGGTGTCTGGCTGGCTCGTCCTGAACGAGGGGATCACCGCAACGACGGTCGTCGGGTTTCTGCTGATCTGTGCCGGATTTGCGGTCGTCAAACGCTCAGCGATCCGTGAGGAACTCCGGCGGAAGGGCGTCATCTCGTGAGCGGGGTCCGTCCGGGTTCGGTGCTTCCCTCCTGACTCGGTTCGGGGTTTCTATCTCGACCCAGCAGGCCTTTGTCGCCGCGCCGCGAGGTCACGGCCATGAACCGCGAGCAGGTCGCCGCACGCATCGATCACACCGTTCTCGGCCCGACGACGACGTGGAAAGAGGTGGAAACCGTCCTTAGAGAGGCGGCCGAACACGGGATGAACGCCTGTATCCCGCCGTGTTATCTCAGTGAGGCTGCTGCGTTCGCGGACGCGCCGGACACGATCGCGACGGTTATCGGGTTTCCCCACGGCCAGTCCTCGATGGCGACGAAACGCGAGGAGGCGGTCGACGCGTGGGACGCGGGAGCCGACGAACTCGATCTTGTGATCAACATCGGCCGGCTGAAGGCCGGCGAGGACGACACCGTCGCAGCCGAGATCAGCGAGGTCGTCGCCGCAGTCCCGATCCCGGTGAAAGTCATCATCGAGACCGCGCTGTTGAGCGACGCCGAGAAGCACCGCGCCTGTGAGGCGGCGGTCGACGCGGACGCCGACATGGTAAAGACATCTACCGGATTCTCAGACGGGGGCGCAACACTCTCCGATGTCGACCTGATGAGCGAGTACCTCCCCGTCAAGGCGTCCGGCGGGGTCGGCTCCTACGAAGAGGCGAGTGCGATGTTCGAGGCGGGCGCAGAGCGGATCGGCGCGTCTTCCGGTGTCGCCATCGTCAAGGGCGCACCGGAGTGACTGTCCGACGACTCACAGCGGCAACAGCGCGGAAGCCTACAGGATGCGCCGACACACCGACACCCAGTGCGCCGACACACCGACACCCAGTGCGCCGACAGCGGCGTTTCGGCCACTGTACGGCAGAATGCTACCCACGATCGATTATACTCTAATTATATACCGTATCGATCAGGAAGGTACGTAGAACACGACAGGCAGGTCGGTGACGTTAAATAACACCCGTAGAGACACACGCCCATGTCAACCGAGACCGATCGTAACACCGACAGGGGTGGATACCCGTGAGCGACGACGAGGAACTCGCCAAAAGCCTCGGGTTGATCTCCGCGATGACAATCGGTATCGGGACGATGATCGGGGCGGGTATCTTCGTTCTCCCAGGAGTGGCCGCGAACGAAGCGGGGCCAGTCGTCGTCCTCTCGTTCCTCATCGGAGGCGGGGTGGCGATGGTGAACGCGCTATCGGTCTCCGAACTCGGAACGGCGATGCCGAAGGCGGGTGGCGGATACTACTACGTCAACCGCGCGCTCGGCCCGATGTTCGGTTCGATTGCGGGTCTCGGCGACTGGCTCGGCTTAGCGTTCGCGTCTGCGTTCTACTCTATCGGCTTCGGGCAGTATCTCGTGACGCTGCTCGGCGACACCACGTTTGTTCTGCCAGTGCTCGGGACGCTCGCGTTGATCCCCTCGTTCGATCTCGGTGTATTCACGGTCACACAGATACAGATCGGTGCGCTGTTCGCCGGGATCGTGTTTATTGGCGTGAATTACATCGGAGCGAAGGAGACTGGTGGTATTCAGACGGTTATCGTCACGCTGTTGCTCGTTATTCTCGGTGCGTTTGCGCTTGCCGGCTGGTTCTCGTTCGACTACGGAACCCTAACCACCGACGGTTGGGCACCAACTGAAGAGGGATACGGCGCGATTCTCCCGGCAACAGCACTCGTGTTCGTCTCCTTCCTGGGATACGCAAAGATTGCGACGGTCGCGGAGGAGCTTGAGAACCCCGGTCGGAACCTTCCGATCGCGATCATCGGGTCCGTCGCCATCGTGACGGTCATTTACGGCATCCTCGTAACGATCATGCTCGGGATCGTTCCGTGGGATGTCCTCGATACGGACGCGCCCGTCGCACAGGCGGCGGAACTCGCCTTTCCGGACCAGCTGCTCGGAATAAGCGGCTTCGCGGCCGCGGCAGCGACCGTAATGACGCTCGGCGCGCTGCTCGCGACTGCCTCCTCTGCGAACGCATCGATTCTCTCGTCGGCCCGGATCAACTTCGCGATGGGTCGTGATAAGATCGTTACCAACTGGCTCAACGAGATTCACCCCCGCTTCTCGACGCCGTACCGGTCCATCTTCCTCACCGGTGCGATGATCGTCGTGTTCATTATTCTCCTCGGACAGAGCGTCGAGGTCCTCGCGCAGGCGGCATCGGTGTTGCACCTGATCGTGTACGCCCTGATGAACGCGGCGCTGATCGTGTTCCGTGAGGCCGATGTCCCCGAGTACGATCCGGAGTTCCGGGTTCCGTTGTACCCCATCACACCGATCGCCGGAATGGTGTTATCACTCGGGCTGATCGCGTTCATGAGCCCCATCGAAATCGGACTGTCGGCGGCGTTCGTCGTCGCCGCGATGCTCTGGTACTTCCTGTACGCCCGGCGTGAAACGACTCATCAAGGATACCTCGGCCAGTACGTTCTCGACCGGGCCGACGACATGCCCGACTCCGCGGTCTCAGCCGCAGAGTCGGTCCAGCCCGACCAGACGAGCTACCGGGTCATGGTCCCGCTCGCGAACCCGCGAACCGAAAGCGAACTGATCGAGTTGGCCTCGATCATGGCGAAGGCGAACGACGGGGTCGTCGAGGCGGTCCACATCGTCAGCGTCCCCGACCAAACTCCGTTGTACGCGGGTGCGGAGCACGTCGAACGGATCGACGCGGAGTCACAGCGCTTGCTCGACTCCGCTCGTGAAAGCGCCGAGACGTTCGGGGTCGACGTCGAGACCCGGACCGTCATCTCCCACCAGTCGTTCGAGGAGATATTCGATTCGGCGGAAACCGGGGACGCGGACCTGGTCGTGATGGGATGGGCGAACCAGCCGTTCTGGTCGTCCGGGACCGTCTCACGCGGTTTCGACGAACTCACACGCGAGCTTCCGTGTGACTTCCTCGTGTTGAAAGACCGCGGGTTCGACCCCGAGCACCTCCTCGTGCCGACCGCGGGTGGGTCCGACTCTGACCTCTCCGCGGAGGTCGCGCGGACCCTCCGTGATAGCCGTGGTTCCGAGGTAGAGCTCCTGTACGTCGTCGATGGTCCGGACAATCGTGCCGCTGGGACGGAGTTCCTCGGCAAGTGGGCACAGGAACACGAGCTCGGTGACGCGACGCTCACCGTCGATGTCGAGGGCGACGTCGAGAACGCGATCGCCAAACGTTCCCGCGAGTCGAGCATGGTCATCATGGGCGCGACCGAGCGCGGTCTACTCTCTCGGCTGGTCAGCGGCTCGCTCGTCTACGACGTCGTCAACGAGGTCGACTCCTCAGTACTCCTGTGTGAGCGTCCCGACACTCGGTCGCTTTGGGAACGGATCTTCGGACGCGGGTCCGCGGCGAACCGCGAGGAGAACCCGGTCACAAACGAGGCGGACGACGAAAGCGAGACAGCGGTCGTGGATGACACGGATAAACCGGACAGCGGCGACGGCGATGGCGACCCCACACCGTCGGGCGACTAACACGCACGACGGAGCCCCGACGAATCCGCTCCGGTTCGGTCGGTGCGTTCCCGGTTCGTTTTTGCCCGTCCGTGACCCATGCGCGGTATGACCATCGACACACACACGGTCGAGTCGCTGATCGAGTCGGAGATTCCGAACACGGTCGCGCGGGTAACTGCCCCTCGGGTCCACAACGACGAGGACGAGGACGCCCACTTCGCGGTCGTGGCCGTCTCACCCGCCTTCGAGGGCGAGTCGCTGGTCGATCAACACCAGCTCGTGTACGACGCGGTCGGCGACCACATGACCCAGTCGGTCCACGCACTGGAGATCAAGACGTACGCACCGGCGGCGTACGCCGAACACGGCAACGGGAGCCTCGACGACGAACTCCGCGAGGCCGGACTCCTTCCGGTCGAAGAGTAAACGCCGAGCAGTCATTTCGACCCGTTGGTCCGGAGGATTTTCACTCGTCGCTCCCGGCGGCTTCGACATGGCGTTCCCGTCGTCGGTGTTCGAACGGCTCCGGTACGCCTCGTGGCCAGTCGTTGCCCTCGTGGTCGGCGTGGTTCTCGTCGCGGTGTACCGTCGAGCGAGCCGAATCGATCCGGCGTTTGGCCTCGTTGTCGTCGGGTTCCTCGTACTCAACGGTGGACTCGTCGCTCTCGCCGCGTGGGCCGCAAACCGGGACTGAAGTCGAGAGCGTTTTGTGGTAGTGAATACCACGCCCCGACGATCCCGAAACCCTACAGTTCGTACAGATTTTCGAACTTCTCGCGGGCGTAGTCGACAAACGGTTCGGCGGAGAGCTCTTGCCCGGTTGCCTCCTCGATGAGGTCAGGTGTCGTGTACCGCTGTCCGTGGCGATGGACGTTCTCGGTCATCCACTCGTGGATGGGCTCGAAGTTCCGTTCCCGAACGAGTCCGTCGACATCGAGATCGTCGCGGATCGCGTCGTTCAATTGTGCGGCGACGACGCTGCCGAGCGTGTACCCGTGGAAGGCCGCGAATCCGCTGGTCCAGTGGATGTCCTGGAGACAGCCCTCGCTGTCGGTTTCTGGGCGGACGCCGAGATACTCATCCATCTTGTCGTTCCAGACCTGCGGGATCTCCTCGACCCCGATATCTCCTTCGACGACGCCTCGACCGATCTCGCTCCGGAGGATAATGTGCATGTGATACGTGAGTTCGTCCGCTTCGACGCGGATACGATTATTCGGATAGATCCGGTTTGCTGCCTCGTAGGCCTCCTGTACAGTGAGGTCGTCGTGGCCGTCGATGTGATCCTTGAATTCCGGGAGGAACACCTCCCAGAATGGTTTCGTCCGACCGATATGGTTCTCCCAGAAGCGCGATTGGGACTCGTGGATGCTCATCCGTGCCGCACCCAATGGCGTCCCGTACTCGTCTTGTCGGAGTCCGAGCTGATAGGTGGCGTGGCCGAGCTCGTGGATGGTGGCGGTCAGCGCGTCCATCGGGTCGCTCTCCTTGAACCGCGTGGTGACGCGGGCGTCGAACTGGTTCCCGGCCATGAACGGATGCGGAGCAGTGTCCATCCGGCCGCGGTCCCGATCGTACCCGAGGAAGTCGAGTGCGGCCTGCGAGAGCGCTTCCTGGTTCGCGTCGGGATACGTACCCTCCCACGGGTCGGCGAGGTCACGTCCCGACTCGCGGATCT
>CAYRWH010000008.1:0-22630 GCA_964427935.1 uncultured Halobellus sp.
TTTTCAGGCGACTCTGTTCGTTAATTCGTTGTCCGCGTCTCCCAGCCGACCCACGTTATCAACGAGTATGTCGGCAACGCGCTCGAAGTACTCTGGCGTATGGCCCGCGTTATGTGGCGTGATAGTGACGTTTCCAAGCCCCCACAACGGATGGTCTTCTGGCAGTGGCTCCGGATCGGTCACATCGAGCGCGGCCCCCCGGATCCGATTGCTCCGGAGCGCACTCACGAGCGCGTCGGTGTCGACGACGCCGCCTCGGGCAATGTTCACGAGCACCGCGTCCGGACGCATCGTTCTAAGCAAGTCGGCATCGACGAGTTCCCGGGTCGCGTCGGTAAGTGGACACGCGAGCACAACGTACTCCGCGTCGATGAGTGCCTCGTGGATCCGGTCGAACCCGTACACCTCGTCGGTCGGCCCTCCTTTTTCAGGGGAGTATCGAACCCCGACCGTCTCGACGTCAAACGACGATAGCCGGTCGACCACCGTCCGTCCGATAGCTCCGAGACCGACGACCGCCACGGTGGATCCGAACACCTCCGTAGTGGGGTAACTCCGCCACTCGCGACGCGACTGCTGTCGGTGTGCTCGGTGGAACTCACGGGCATGGCTGATCATCGCGCCGACGACGTACTCGGCAATGTTCGGCCCGTGGACGCCGGCAGCGTTTGTCACGGCAATGCCGCGGTCGGCGAGCAGATCGATGGGGAGATGATTTGTCCCCGCGTACACGCAGGCGAACAACTCCAAGTTCTCGGCGGCCGCGAGCGTGTCCTCGTCGAGGCGCGGCCCGACCGCGACCCGTGCGGTTTCGAGAAGCGTTCGCCCCTCCGCCGGAGTCCGCGCGAGCGCGACTTCGTGGTCAGGAAGACGGTCACGGAGTATCGTCGCTAACTCGGGCGCACCAACACCATGGATCGTCTGCCGCAACACGACGATGTCGGGATCAGTCATGCGTCCGAATTCTCGTCGCGGCTCAAAAATACCGGTGGCCCGATGTCCCGTCGACTACTCTCGTGCGGCGTCGAAGGCTTGCTGGAGATCGGTTTTCATGTCTTCGACGTGTTCGATGCCGACGGAGACGCGGATCAGTCCGTCCGTGAGCCCGGCGGCGACGCGCTCCTCTCGCGGGATGGCTGCGTGGGTCATCGCGGCCGGCTGCTCGATGAGACTCTCGACGCCGCCCAGCGACTCCGCGAGCGTGAACACCTCCGTCTCGCTCACGACCGTTGACGCCTGCTCCAACGTACCGTCGAACTCGAAGGAAAGCATGCCACCGAAGTCGTCCATCTGCTCGGCGGCGAGTTCGTGATCCGGGTGGCTCTCAAGTCCAGGGTAGTACACGCGGTCGACATCTTCGTGGTCCGACAGCCAGTCAGCGAGTTCTATCGCGTTCTCACAGTGGCGGTCCATCCGCACCGAGAGAGTCTTGATCCCCCGAAGAACGAGGAAGGCATCGAACGGACCGGGCGTCGCACCGACCGAGTTCTGGTAAAAACCAAGTCGTTCGTCGAGTTCGTCGTCGTCGACAATCAACGCGCCACCGATTGTGTCGGAGTGACCACCGAGGTACTTCGTAAGCGACTGACAAACGATGTCCGCGCCGTGTTCGAGCGGGCGCTGAAGGTATGGCGTGGCGAACGTGTTATCAACCGCACACAGCGCGTCACGCTCGTGAGCGATAGCCGCGAGTGCGTCGATATCGTTCACGTTCATCAGTGGGTTCGTCGGGGTTTCGACCCACACCAACTCGGTGTTCGACTCCATCGCGTCACGGACCGCGTCGTGATCCGTCGTGTCGACGAACGTCGTCTCCACGTCGTACTCGTCGTACACCTGCGTGAGGATCCGGTGGGTGCCACCGTATACGTCATCGCCGGCGACGACGTGGTCGCCCGCGGACAGAAGGTTGAGAACGGTGTTGATCGCACCCATCCCGGAAGCAAAACAGCGAGCGTGGCTCCCCGATTCGAGGTTAGCGAGGTTCGTCTCCAGATCGGTCCGCGTTGGATTCCCCGTCCGGGAGTACTCGTACCCGCGGTGCTCTCCTGGACCGTCCTGTTCGTACGTCGAGTTCGCGTGGATCGGCGTCATCAACGCGCCGGTCTCTGAGTCGGGCTCCTGTCCGGCGTGGATCGCTCGGGTCTCGAACCGGGAGCCATCGTGGGACCGATCGGCGGTTGGCGGGTCATCATCGCTCATATTCCATCATCGTCCGCCGAACGTGTGACTCTTGTCTTTTCGTCTGAGACTGTGAGAAGTGCTCGGTCAGGGATTTGAACCCTGGTCGTCGGCTGTCTTCCGAACCGGAACCATCTCGTCCCAAATTCGTCGAAAGGCCAACATGATTGGCCGGACTACACCAACCGAGCGTACTCAGTCATTACGCCGCATCCAATTTAACTCTTCTCAACTCTCACGGCCTCGCTACTGATCCACACGGATACGTTCGTGCCTCGATCACACGGATTCGATACCGATCCTATCCGGTCTGTATCCTATATTGACTATCCGAACTTTCCGGTGATGTAGTCCTCGACCCGCTGGTTCTCTGGATTCTCGAAGATACGACTGGTGTCGCCGAATTCGACGAGCCTCCCCCCGGTGAGGAACACGGCCGTTTTATCAGAGATACGGGCCGCCTGTTGCATGTTGTGGGTGACGATGATCACCGTGTACTCCTCGGCGAGCTCGTCGATGAGATCCTCGACTTTTGCGGTCGCAACTGGATCGAGTGCGCTCGCTGGCTCGTCCATCAGAATTACTTCGGGATCCGGTGCGATCGCGCGGGCGATACAGAGGCGCTGTTGTTGCCCCCCCGAGAGGTCGAGTCCGGACTCGTTCAACTGATCTTTTACCTCGTCCCAGAGCGCGGCCCGTCTCAGCGCCTCCTCGACGCGTGCGTCGAGGTCGCCGTCGAACCCCTGTATCTTCAGGCCGTACGCGACGTTGTCGTAGATGGACTTTGGGAACGGGTTCGGCTTCTGGAACACCATGCCAATACGCCGGCGGAGGGCGACCGGGTCGACCTCGTCACCGTACACGTTCGTCCCACGGTATCGGAGTTCACCCCCGACGCGTGCGGCGTCCACCATGTCGTTCATACGGTTAATACACCGAAGGAACGTCGACTTTCCACAGCCCGATGGGCCGATGATCGCCGTCACTTCCTGTCCGGGAAGCCGAACGTTGACCGGTTTAAGCGCCTCAATATCGCCGTAGTGAACCGTCAGGTTTCTAGCTTCGATGACGGTGTCGCGCTCGGGAATCTCTTGGATCGACGGGGTGGTGTCATCGACCGTCTCTCCGAGTCGCCGTTCGTCGTTCTGATCGGCCGTCGTCTCGTCGGTCGTCATCCTGTCGGTCGTCGTCTCGTCGGTCGTCGTCTCGTTGGTGGCTGAGTAGCTGTCACTCATGGGTTATCGTGTCTCGTACTTATTGCGGATGAGGATGGCTGTCGCATTCATCAACAGCAGAATGGATAACAGCACGACGATCCCGGCGGCGGCGACGTGCTGGAAGTCGCTCTCCGGTAGCCGTGCCCAGTCGAATATCTGCATCGGCATCGCCGCGAAGGGACCGAACAGGTCGGGTACGGGGATCCCCGATACCTCCTCGATCGGCGCCCGGAACATCGAGGTCGCTGCCCCGACCATGATGAGGGGGGCAGTCTCACCGATGGCCCGGGATAACGAGAGGATCGTTCCCGTCATGATACCGGGGAGTGCCGCCGGAAGCACCACGTCCCTGACCACTTCCCAGTCGGTCGCGCCGACTCCGTAGGCGGCGTGTCGCTGTGAGTCCGGGACCGCCCGGAGCGCCTCCTGTGACGAGACGATGACGATTGGAAGAATCAGCAGCGTGAGCGTGAGCGCTCCAGCGAGCAGACTCTCGCCGAGACCGGCAAACCGGACGAACACCGCGAGACCTAACAGCCCGTATACGATCGAGGGAACGCCGGCGAGGTTGGAGATGTTTGCCTCGACAAATCGCTTAAACCGGCTCTCGGCGGCGTATTCCTCCAAGTAGATCGCCGCACCAACACCGAGGACGATGGTGAAGACGGCGGTGAGCGCGATGAGCAGAATGGAGCCGACAAGTGCCGGGAAGATGCCTGCACCGCGACCGCCGGGATAGTAGTTCTCGATGAACCGCGAGGGCGGATACGTGAGGAACTCCAGTGTTACCCATCCCCACGCTTCGAAGAGCACGTCGGCAAGCAGAACGATCAGCGCGACGATCCCGACGAGCGTCGAGGCGGCACACACGGCGACGAAGACGCGTCCGATTCGCTGTTTTCGCTCGATGTCGTCGCCGACCGTCGCGAAGGGGTCAGCGTGTTCGCCGCCGTCGGCCCGAAGCCCGTCAGTTTGAGTGTCGACGGCTCGATTCTCCTCGGTTCTGTTCCCGTCTGTCCGAGCCGCATCGTCGAACTCAGACGGATTCCCGGTCATTGGTACTCCTCCTGGTATCGGCTCTTGATCCAGAGGCTCAACAGGTTCATACCGAGCGTCATCACGAACAACAAGAGCCCGACCGCAAACAGACTCTGGTAGCCGATGGAGCCGACGGAGACATCACTAATGCCGATCTGAACCATGTACGCGGTCATCGTCTGTGCGGGTTCGAGTGGGTTCAGCGTCACGTTCGGCTGCATCCCGACCGCGAGCGTCACTGCCATCGTCTCTCCGATAGCGCGGGAGAGCGCGAGGATGTACGAGGCTATCACACCCGACAGCGACGCGGGGAACACGACGTCAGTCGACACCTCGAATTTCGTCGCGCCGAGGCCGTAAGCCGCGTTCCGGAGGTCATCTGGCACCGCCGACATCGCGTCCTCCGACAGCGACGAGACCATCGGGATAATCATTATTCCGACGACGATTGCCCCGGCAGCAGCGTTGAACGTCCCAGTGTCCGGGAAGAAGCGCTGGATGAGCGGTGTAATAAATGACAGTGCGAAAAAGCCGTACACGATCGTCGGGATCCCCGCGAGTATCTCAAGAGTCGGCTTGATCACCTTCCGTACCCGTCGATCTGCGTACTCCGAGAGATAGATGGCCGTCGCGGTGCCGACTGGGAGGGCGATGAGCGCGGAACCGACGACGATGATCATCGTCCCCCACACCAGCGGAAGGATCCCGTATGACCGGGGGCGAATGATCGGTGACCATTCCGTGCCGAACAGGAACTCGGTTACGGTTACCCGCGTGGCGAGTCCCGACCGAAGCGCCTCGAACGCCTCACCCGGACTTCCAGCAAGGATCCCTGCTCCGACGCCCGCGAGAAGTTCGAACAGTGTCTGCTCGCGGAAGAATCCCAACGCGCCGTCGACGAGGACAAGAACGATGCCGAACGTGGTGAGGACAGTGACGAGCGCGCACGCGAAAAACACACCACGAACGGCGAGGTTCTTTCCTGCTGGAATCTCCGAGCCCGCACGCGAGAGGTCCGCACTCTCCGGTGCGTCGCTCATTCGTCGACCCCGACCCTCGCGAGCGCGTCAGCTAGTCGTTCACGGCTGTTCTCAACGGTTTCGTCGGGGATGGCGTAGTAGCCGACTTTACGTGCGGCCCACTGCGTCCACGTCAGGCTCTCGCCAGGCTCGACCACCGATTCGTCGGCGTCGCCGTCGATCGGCTCGAAAAAGAACTCCGCGTACGCCCGGAACTCGGGGCGTGTCAGCTGGGTCGCATCGAAGTACACGTACATGGGCCGGGAAAGCGGTGTGTATTCGCCGCTCTCGATCGTCTCCCGCGTCGGTCGGACACCTCCGTTCCCATCGTCGATGGCAACGAGTCGCAGGTCGTCCTCGTTCTCGTAGTAGTACCCCGCCCCGCCGAAGCCGAGCGCGTGGCGATTCCCGCGGACGCCGCGGACGATGACGTTCGTGTCGGCACTCCCGGCGTAATCAGACCGAATGTTACCGTATTCCCCGTTTATCGCCTGTGTGAAATAATCGAAGGTGCCGGAGGCCGAGTCACGCCCGTATAAATCGATCTCCTCGTCGCCAAACGGTTCGTCGGCCCACTCCGCACGGAGGTCGCCCCACGTGTCAACATCCGAACCGGAGCGCCAGAGCCGATTGAGTTCATCGACGGTGAGCGTGTCACACCAGTGGTTGTCCGGATGTGCCCAGATGGCGATGCCGTCGAGTGCGGCCTCGAGTTCGAGGAAGTCGACGCCATTGGAACCGCAGATCGCCTCCTCATCCTCCAAGATAGCGCGGCTGGCGTTCTGGACGTCGGTGTCACCGGCACAGAATCGTTGGAACCCGGCTCCGGTCCCGGAGCCGCGAACGGGGATCCGGACGCGGTTGTTCCGCCACTGGAACTCCTCAGCAACCGCGGCGCCGTGTGGGAGGAGGGTGTTGCTCCCGTCAACGACAATCCGGCCGTCTAACCCTCGACTGTCCGCTCCTCGGACGAGACAGCCTGAGAGTCCGGCGACGCTCCCCCCGACGGCTGCCAGATACGCCCGCCGACCGAGCCGACCGTCGGCCCCATCGGTGGTGTCGCTCTCCATCGTTCGAAGGAGTGGTATGAGCACCTAAATACGCTACTATAATAGATATATAGAACTATATATCTATATGTCCCCGCGACGACGAAACGACCTGAGCCACTAAAAACGCGTTTTACGGTCACTAATACACCTCATGCGCGTATGTAATGATGAATACTGAGTTATATAGGGTATACACGTTTAACACGACCGAGGGAGTATGGCCGATATGGAAACGCGGAAGGTGCAAGTCACCGGCGGCTCGACGTACACCGTTTCGATTCCGAAATCGTGGGCGACGGAGAATGATGTCGGGGCCGGCAGCGAGGTCGAGTTCCACCCGGACGGCGACTCGCTGTTTCTCACGCCTCGAACCGAAACCGAGCGAACGCGTGGGACGCTCGATGTCACGGACCTGACCGGACAAGAGCTCACAAGAGCGGTGACGACGATGTACGTCAGCGGATTCGATGTCATCGAACTCCGGGGATCGGGAATCACAACCGAGCAGCGATCGACAGTTCGCGAGGCCGTTCAGAGTCTCGTCGGTCTTGAGGTTCTCGAGGAAACCCACGAGAAAGTGGTTATTCAGGATCTCCTCGACTCCTCGGAGCTTTCGATCCACAACGCCGTCACCCGGATGCGGCTCATCTCGCTGTCGATGCTCGAAGACGCCCTAGCCGCGCTCCGGGACCTCGACCACGACCGTGCTACCGACGTTATTGGTCGCGACGACGATCTCGATCGGCTGTGGCTCGTCGTTTCGCGCATCTTCCGGGCAACGCTCCGGACGCCGAAGGCGGCCGAGGAGATAGGACTCCCCCGCGAGGAGTGTTTCGACTACCACTCCAGCGCGCGTCAGCTAGAGCGGATCGGGGACCACGCAACGAAAATAGCCCACCTGACACTCAACATCGAGGAGCCGCTCCCAGACGATGTACTCGACGCGATCGACGACCTCCACGAGGATGCGGTTGAGGTGGTCGACACCGCCATGGACGCGCTATTCGCCGAGACCAACGACGACGCCAGCCGCATGGCTAACGACGCTCGTGCTGGCGTCCGGGAGATCGATGAGCGCGTCCGGGCGATCGACGAACTCCTCCGTGATCTTGACCCCGCACGCGCCCAGTTAGTCGGGTTGGTCGTCGACTCCGTGCTCCGGTCTGCCGACTACGGCGGCAACATCGCCGAGACCGCGCTCCAGAAGTCGGCACCGACACCATAACCGGCGGCCGCTCGCCGCTGGTGACGTGTTTTTTATCGGTCGCACTCCGTGTACAGGTATGCCCGAGATCGAACTAGGCGTTCCGCGAGGGGTCATCGAGTCGCTGCCGGAGGAGGATGGAACTGCGGAACGGGATATGCGGCGCGCAATCACCGGAATCCAGTCGCGGCTGAACGAGGAAATCGACGGCGGCGATCCGGCCGCGGCCGCCGAAGTCGTTGCCGACGCGATCGAGCGCATGGAAGCGCAGGCGAGCACCTACCACGAGTTCGTTCCTGAACTCCGCGCGTGGGGACAATCGCCCATCTACGCCATCGCGTGGCGGAACCTCTACGTCGAACTTATCGGCCAGCTGTACGAACACGAATGGCTCGTCGACGAACTCGACCGCGAGCGCAACTTCCGGCTCGTCGACGACGGGATCCGGCTCTCGGATCTGTGATGGCCACGAACCCGTCCAGGGACGCCCGCTTTTAACCCCTACCGTCTCCAGATCACGTGTATGGAACTGGAACTGCGGTTCTTCGCGACGTTTCGGGAGGCCGCCGGCGGGAAGACCGTCCATCGCGAGTTTGACGACGACTCCACAACGGGTGACGTACTCCGCGAGTTGGAAGCGGAGTACGAGGGAATGGCCGGTCGGCTGATCGTCGACGGCGATCTCGCTCCCCAGATCAACGTCCTGAAGAACGGCCGTGAAGTCCTCCATTTAGATGGGCTCGATACTCCCTTAGAGGACGGTGACCGATTGTCAGTGTTCCCGCCCGTCGCGGGCGGAACGGAGGATTCCGACGGGACGAATCGAACCGAACCGCCGGCCGAGGAGGGGTGGATCCGGCGTGAGGTCGCGTACCGTGGCATTTCGAGGCGGCTCGCGGCCCACTACCTCGTGAACCTCGGTGGCCACCTTGTCGACGCCGACGACCCGGCGGAAGCGACCCGCGTTGACGGCGAAGGATGGCGAGCGACGCTGAGCGCAGAGAAGGTGACTGCGGCGGCGTCGATACGACTCACCGAGGTGTCGGTGTCGTTTGCGGGCGAGAAATCGGCTCTCGAAACGCTCCTTCCGAGATTCAAACAGAAGGCGATGCGCGCGGGGGGCTGATGAACGAGGACGAGACGGGCAGTGAGACTACCGGCGACTCTCACCCCATTGACGGGACAGCCCTGTTGAAGTCGGCAGCGCTCGCGAGCGTCCCGAGCGACCGCTTGCCGACGCTTCTGGCCCGGGTCCAGTCGGATCTCGCACCCCGGATTGATGAGTACCGCCGGCGATACGAGCGGGTGGGACGCGAACCGGGCCGCGAGGCGTTCCTCGTCGAACCCGACCATTGGACGGGAATTGGAGACCGACTCGGGCTCTCCGACCGCGAGCGCGACGCGGCTGCCCGAGCCCACGAAACCGCCGTCGAGCAGTGGGGGTCGAAGACGGACCGGCGCGACGAGTTCGAGACGGCACTGGAGATCCGGTCGGCCGTCGTGATCGGCGTTCTATCTCAAGAGTGAGCCGACC
This sequence comes from uncultured Halobellus sp., assembly GCA_964427935.1. Lineage (GTDB taxonomy): Archaea > Halobacteriota > Halobacteria > Halobacteriales > Haloferacaceae > Halorubrum. The sequence continues at coordinate 9,246 of CAYRWH010000008.1, forward strand.
CGTCCTCACGTCGATATTGACGGGCAACACCGACGAATCTTTGCTGTTTGGATCGAATGGACTCTCATGCGACTCGCCCGCCTGCTGACGCCGAGTGGACCCGTTTCGGGCCGATACGAAGACGGCGTCGTCGTCGCTGACGACGGCCGGTACGAGGTCGGTCGCGACGGACGCCTGCTTCCGCCGTGTGAACCGAGCGCGCTCTACTGTGTCGGCCGGAACTACGCCGAGACTCTTGACCAGATGGCGTACGAGCGACCAGCAGAGCCCGACTTCTTTATCAAACCGCCGGCAAGCCTGATCGCTCACGGCCAGTCGATTCCGTACCCCGACTGGACCGAGGAGCTGACGTACGCGGGTGAACTCGTCGCCGTGATCGACGAACGATGTCGCAACCTCGACCCCGCGGATGTCCCCGATGTCGTCCGAGGATACACGGTTCTCAACGACGTGGACGCGCTCGATCAGCAGGGACGGACCGCGCGCAAGGCGTTCGACGGCTCCGCCCCGCTCGGGCCGTGGATCGAGACCGACATCGACCCGACCGGGATCGAGATGTCGACGACCGTCGGTGGTGAGCGCCGCCAAGAGTCGACTACCGAACTGATGCTGTTCGACCCCTATGACACCGTCTCGTATCTTTCACGACGGTTCACGTTTCAGCCCGGCGACTGTGTCGCGTTCGGCAGTCCGGCGAACCCCGGGCTGGTCGAACCGGGCGAGACCGTCGAAATAACCTACGAGGGCGTCGGAACACTGTCAAATCGAGTCTCGGATCCTTCCGACTGAGCCCACGCTTACGCTTCCTTTCGAATCGGTTGCCGCTCCCCGTAGGTGAGTGTTCGCCAGAGCCACTCGACGGGACCGAACCGGAAGACGCGGAGCCACAGGACCGACAGAGCCACCTGTCCGCCCCAGACTGCGATGACGAATCCGAGCGCCTCGACGCGGCTCACGGTGCCGAACAGTCCCAGACCGTGTCCGTAAAACACAGTTGTCGCGACCAGTGTCTGGAGCAGGTAGTTCGTGAAGGCGGTCCGTCCGACCGCCGCGAACATGCGGGTAATCGGACCATCGGGTCGCCAGCGCGTGTACAACGTGATAAGGCCGACATATCCTCCGGCAACGAGTAGCGCGCCCCAGTAGTTGAACTGCCGCCAGAACAGCGCTGCGTCGGCGGACCAGTCGTTTGCCTCGATGTACCAGACTCCGGTGAGGACGACCGCGAGACCCGCGACGCCGCCAGCAACGAGGAGCGCGTACAGTCGGTTTGAACGGTCGCCGGTCAACACACCCCAGTTGTACAGTGCCATTCCGAGTAGAATCACGCCGCCGATCTGCCAGAACGATCCGCCGATGAATCCGGTCGTCTGCCGCTCGAACGCTGCCGGGACGCGGTGGTCGAGCTGGTCAAGCCAGCCGCCCTGATACGCCGACACCTCTGCGGCGATGGCGGTTGCCGCGGGCGACCACTGGCCAGCTATCGCTTCGGCTCCACCCGCGAACCCAGCAAGCACTTCCAACGACGAGGGAACGAGCAGGAGCAGGAGGCCGAGCATGGCCTGTGCGGACGGATCCCAGTCGCGACAGAACACCAGTACGAGCGCACAGAACCCGTACGCAACGAGGATATCACCGTACCAGAACAGGTACGCGTGTGCCATGCCGATCGCGATCAGCCACGCGGTCCGTCGGTAATGAAGGGCCATCGCGGACTGGCCTTTCCGCTCTTTACTCTCGATAAAGAGGACGATCCCCGCACCGAACAGCGCGGAAAACAGGGTGATGAATTTCCCCTGAGCGAACACGTGGCCGACGAGCCACGCGTAGTAGTTCCCACCGGTAAAATCGCCGTAGATCGTCGGGTTCAACAGCGTCTGTTCGGGCATCGAGAACACCCGAACGTTGATCACGAGGATACCGAGGACCGCAACGCCACGGAGAACATCGAGGCTGACGATCCGTTCGGAGGGCGGCGTCGGACCGGAAGAGTTGCTCACGGATACGTGTAAACACGGACCGCAATACCGAATAGGTTCGTGATCCGGTTCAATCGACGACCCGTCAAGGAGGTTAGTATTCTACCACCCCCGCCAAATTGGGCGTCCTCAGCGGCCGAGCACGACCGATCCAACGAAGTAGACCGCTAACGCGACCGCGAGCGCCGCGGGAACGCCGACGAGCAGGTCCGCACCGTCGAGGGCAAAGGCGGCGGCGATCATCACGATTGCCCCGGCTTCGAGACCGAACCCGATCAGTCCCTGCTGTGTACTCCGTGGCACTCGTTCCGCTGCGACTGCCAGCGGAACGTCCCCGTCGTCCGCCTCTTGGACCGCCGAGAGGCCTACGAACCACGGAATGAACAGAAAGCTCCCCACACCGGCGAATAGCCCGATGATGCCGCTGTAGACGAGATTATCAAGCGTCAGTACGCCGACCGCGGTGAATGCGATGAACTGAACGAGCCCCCCGCCGACTCCTATCAGCGTGAGGAACCGCTCGCTGGGCTCACTGTTCGTCACCGCGTCCGTCTTCTCAGAGGGCATGGTCGCCCGTTCGAGCGACACGACAAATAGCTGTCCGATCCGGCTGGAACGAGCCGTCGATTGACCCGACTGGACCACCGAAACAGGAAGACCCGGGCGTCGGCACAACGTCTGGTCAGTCTAGTCGAACCGCGTGCCCCTCCGCCGAGGAGCGGTAGATCGCGTCGATGACGCGTTGAACTGAGAGCGCTTCAGCAACCGTGTTGATCGCGGGTGCTTCTTTGTCGGCGCACGCTTCGAGGAACACGCTGATTTCGGTCGCATGGGTATCATCACCGCGCGTCTCAATCTCGGCGTCCGAGAGGTGGTGACTGCCCCCGTTGCCCGCCTCGTGGATCGTGAGTTCGTCGGCTCCTCGGTCAAACGTTGCGCCGGCTTCAGTGCCACGAACCACGAACTCGTTGTTCACCTGTCTGTTCGTCGCCCACGCGACTTCCAACGATATCGTGTTGCCGTCGGCGTCACGGATGAACGCGGAGGCCGAGTCGTCCACGTCGAACTCCTCCGGACCTGCGTCGTCGCCCCACATGTTAACGTACGGGTAGTCGTCCCTGTGTCCGAACTCGGACCGCGTCTCTCCGGACACCTCGACGATTTCGGGGTGATCGAGGAAGTAGAGCGCTAGGTCGATCGCGTGAACCCCGATGTCGATGAGTGCGCCGCCGCCGGCGATCTCCTTTGAGGTGAACCACGATCCGCGGCCGGGAATCCCCCGACGACGAACGTAGTTGGCCTCGATGTGCGAGATTTCCCCGAACCGTCCCGCAGCCTGCTGGTGTTTAACCACTTGAACCGGGTCCGCGAACCGGTTGTTGAACCCGACCATACAGAACCCGTCGGCCTCGGCAGCGGCCGCAGCGATCCGCTCTGCGCTCTCCAGCGAGTGTGCGAGGGGCTTCTCAAGGAGGATGTCCAGGCCCGCTTCGAGCGCGGAGGTAGCGTACTCCTCGTGGAACCGATTGGGCGTCGTAACCAGCACCGCGTCACAGGCCTCGTAGAGATCAGCTTCGTCCTCGTACGCGTGGACGCCGAACTCCTCGTGAAACTCGCGTCTGGCGTCGGCGTCGATATCCATCCCGCCGACGAGGTTCGCTCCGCGCTCGACGAGCCGAGTGGCGTGATGATTTCCGATCCCGCCGAGGCCAACGATCCCGACTGCGACATCGTTCGCATGCGTCATGCCGAGACGGTCACGACGTGTATGGTTAAACCCCGTGTTCCACGGAACGCGCCGCTTCGTCCGGGCGAGCGGGACGATCGTCACACGCTATCGCGTCATCCACTCACTGGCCTGCGGCTCCGCGGGGTCAGTGACCACCTCGACGAGTGCGGGGCCGTCGTGGGCCACTGCGGTTTCGACGGCAGGGGCAACCGCGTCACGCTCCGTAACGCGCTCGGCTCGGACGCCCATCCCGGCAGCAACGGAAACAAGATCTAGACTCGTGTCTGACCACCCGTACGCGCCCTCAGAGAACCCGAACGACCGAGACGCCTCCTCGCTGATGATCGCGTAGTCGTCATTGTTGAGCGCGACGACGGTCACGTCGATCCCCTCGGCTGCCAGCGTGTGAAGCTCGTGGATACACATCATGAGTCCGCCGTCTCCGGTCAGTCCGACGATATCGCGGTCTGGGTTCGCGAGCTTCGCGCCGATCGCTGACGGCACTCCCGTCCCCATCGTCGCCCACGACCCTGGATTCACGTACGAAGTGGGACCGGACGCGGGAAACGAGACGAGCGTCCACAGCCGAAACCCGCCTGCGTCGGCGGTAACGACCGCGTTCTCCGGGACGCCCTCACGGACCTCGTCGAGAACTTCGACCGATCGGAGGGGGGCCGCCGCGTCGCGGTCGGCAACGAGTGCCTCGAACCGATCCTGATCCGCCTCGCGTACCGCCGCGGCTCGCTCCACTCCTACCGTGGACTGCGAGTCACTGGTGTGTGCCCCAGTTACCACGCCAGACTCCGCCTCGATTTGATCGTCGAGCGCCGAAAGGAACTGATCCGCGTCCGCGACGATACCAAGATCGGTGTCGTAGCCGAACCCGATGTCGTCGCCGTCGAGCGTGACGTGTACGAGCGTCTCCGGGAGCTCGACCGACCACGTCGCCGTTGCGACTGCGTCGAGGTCGGAACCGACCGCTACTCCGGTATCAGCTCCGGCGAGCAGTTCACGAAGCTCCGTACTTGCGCCTCCACACAACACTCCTGCTGAAAGCGGGTGTGTCTCCGGAATTGTTCCCTTCCCCTTATACGTCGTCACGACCGGCGCGTCCAGTCCCTCTGCGACCGACCGTAGGCGATTGCTCGCTCCGGAGCGTCGGACTCCGCCGCCGGCGATCAGAACAGGGGACGTGGCTTCACGAAGCAGCGTGGCGGCGCGCTCGACTGCGGCCTCCGCTGGCTCCGGCGGAGTTTCGGGAGTCCGCTCCGGCGGTGTCGCCTGCGGGGTCCGGCTCGCGAGTACGTCCTTCGGGATTCCGACCCTAACCGGACCCTGTGGGGGATCGCGGGCGGTCCGGATCGCGTCGGCGACCGCGGCGACCGCACCCGCAGGTGATTCCACGAGGACGTTCTCCTTGACGACTGTGTCGTACGTCCTCGGCGGTGTTTCGTGGATACCGTCCCCACCCCGCACGTCGCGTTCGGTCTCTACGGCGAGATGTAACAGCGGCACACAGTCGTTTTTCGCGTTCTTCAGACCGTTCATCGCGTTCATATCTCCCGGCCCCGGAACGACCACCGTCGCAGCCATCGCTCCCGGATCGCTTGACTCGGCGTACCCCCACGCTTGGTGCGTCACGGCGGTCTCGTGGCGAGCGACCACGAACCGTGTGTCACGGTCGGAGAATGCCCGGTTAAGCGGGAGCGTCTGCTTTCCCGGAATACCGAACGCAGTATCGATCCCGTGGTCGACCAGACAGTCTACGACCGCCTCGCCGACCGTCGGTGGCGTCGCTTCCTCGTCAGCGGTTTCGGTATCAGTATCCATGATTGGGAAGCACGGTCGAACTGATAAAAGGTCCATCGACCACGGGAGAGCTGAAGTCGTCCGTTCCCGTCTCGGCTGTTTTACTCTGTAACGTTCGTTTCCCGTACCCGGACGCCCTTGCGCGCAAGATGTCGCATCTGCCGCTGGGCGAACTCCTCCTCGCTCGACCCGCGCGTCGCGAGCACGTACACGAGCGCGGACCCCTCCGGGCGCATCGTTCGACCCGCGCGCTGTGACCCCTGCCGACGACTTCCCCCGAGCCCGCTCGCGACGACCGCGAGTTCGGCGTTCGGGAGGTCGATCCCCTCATCGCCGACTCGGGAGACGACAAGCGTGTCGAGGTCATCCTCCTCCAGCCGGAAGCGACGGAACAGTTCCGCCCGGTCGTGATGTGGCGTCTCACCGCTAACGAACGGGATATCCAGCGCGTCAGCGATCGCCTTTCCGTGATCGAGATACTCGATGAAGATAAGCGCCTGCTTGTCTCGGTGGGCCGCGAGCAGGTAGCGTATCTCCGCTATTTTTGCGGGATTCTCGGCCGCCAACCGGCGTCGCTCCCGGCCATCTGCGCTGGCGTACTCGTTGCGGGCCAACTCGTCGCGCCACGGGACGTACCGGATCTCGACTTCCGGCTCTTGGACGAATCCCGCCTCGAACAGCGCGTCCCAGTCCGCGCCGATTGGCTGACCGATCAGGGTGTAAATCTCCTCCTCGCTGCCGGTTTCGCGGACTGGCGTCGCAGAGAGACCGAGGCGGTGTTTGCTCTGTAGCTCCGCGGTCCGAGAGTAGACGGGGGCGGTGACATGGTGACACTCGTCGAAACAGATCAATCCCCACTTCCGCGAATCGAACAGCGACCGATGCCGATCCATACCGGCGATCTGGTAGGTGGCGATCGTCACCGGTCGGATCTCCTTGGCACCGCCGTGATACAGCCCGATGTCGGCGGGATCGATCGTGGTGTGACTGAGCAGTTCCTCGCGCCACTGCCCGGCCAACTCGCGGGAGGGGACGAGGATAAGCGTCTCTCCGCCAACGGCGGCCATCGTCGCGATGGCGGCGACTGTCTTCCCCGATCCGGGCGGTCCCACGTATACGCCCGACTTCGATTCGAGAAAGGTATTGACCCACGTCTCCTGATACGGTCTGAGATCAGTTGTGAGATCGATCGCCACCGGGTCCCCGGTGTCGAGGTCGCGGTCGTCCTCGACGGGATAGCCAGCGTCGTACAGCGCCCGCTTGATCTCCGCCACCGCGGCCTCATTCACCCACGCCTCCGTCTCGGAGATGGGCGCGCGCACGTGGTCTTCCTCCAAGTGTTGGTCCGCGACGTTGCCCATCAGGCTCTCCGAAGCAGCCGCTAACACGACGTAGTCGTCCTCGTGTGTGTACAGCCGAAACCGGTGTGCGCGACGCCACTGGTCGCGGATCCACTCCTCTAGGTGTTCGAACCGGCGCGGGAGAACCGACCGAAGGCTGGCGATCAGCGCGTCGGCGTCCTCGAACGGTGCGGCCCAGATGTCCTCCTGACGGATTCGATAGAGATACCCTCGCGTTCCGGGGTCGGTGCCGGTCGTATCGACGAGATTCGCGAACTGTGAGAGTCGCGCCCGCGTGAACTGCGTCGGTCGGTCGACGACGATCTCTCGTCGGTCCGGGAACGTCACCACTCGTTCGCGACTCGCCAGCCGACCCCACTCGGTCGGATAAAAGACGACCGGGTCGGCCTCGACGTCGAGTCGGTCGACATCTCCCCGGTCGACGAGCGTTGCGAGCGCGTCGCGTGCGGCCGCCTGCGTCGTTCCTAGCCGCCTTGCCACCTCGCTGGCCGTCGCAACGGGCCGCTCCTCGGCTTCGAGCGCGTCGTGAAAGCGGTCAAGCGAGAGGTCATCGTTGCCGGCGTCGGTGTCGCCGGAATTGTCGGTCATCGCTCTAAGTTCGGTCGGGAGCCGGAAATGGGTAGCGTCCCAGAACAGCCAGATCGCCTGCTGTCGAGAACTGGAGCAGTAACCGTGCTGAATACAGAGGACGAGTACAGCATAGTGCTGTATTCTACTACTTTGGTGCTATCTAACTATTTAGTACATTTACGCACTAATCGTAGAGTAACCCTCGGCGTTTCTTACACTCTCCACAGAAGTCAGTAGGCAGCTTATTTTTTGATTCAACCACTCTTTTAGATGTAAATTGACCTTCCCGGTCGTACTTGTTCGCCCACCCACACCGGGTTTCATTGGCAAAATGCCACTTCTGCTTTCCTTTTCGTTTATTTCCACGAGTTTAATCTCCCTAGCTATTGATTTGAGTGTTATCAACCAGTGTGGCTATTGTTCATCGAACCCGTCGCACGTCGTCGACAATCTCTCGAATCGGCTTTTTTCGCATCATTACACTGGGCGTGTTCACCGCCATAAACAGTCCAACGTTGTACCAGATGGCCGTGAGACAGGCCAGTATCGACACCGCGAACCAGACCAATCCAAGCCACCAGCCAACGGCTATGAACCAGACGATCCGGACCACGACGGTCATCACGGGGAGATCGGTGGATGAAATCACTGTTTGCCTCCGTATCCCGTCGCCAACGCCGGTCACTACCGACCGGCCGGACCGTGACAGCTGCGACCGGTGATAGCACTTTTCGACCGGAATCGGCACCCACAGTCGGCACAGCGAACGTACGGCTGACCGGGCTCCGTTTCGAGCCGGTGCTCGCCGATGACGAAGGGTCGGGTAATCGCCCGTGGTCGAATGCGATCCGGAATCGCCTCGGTGGCGGCTTCGCTCAACCCGGTTCGCACATCGATGGTGTCGATGTCGACGGGGTCGAACCGCCCGGCTTCGAGGGCACGGTCCCGGTCTGCTATCTCCGTCCAGCCGGTCACGACTACGGGAGAGTTCGTCTCGGTGTCGCCCACGACGACGACGAATCGGACCCCGTCTTCGACGAGCGCGAATCGCCAGCCGTCGGTGCGGTTCCAGCGGAGCTGTCCGTCGCGGATCGCGTCGCTCACGGCACGCGTAGAGACGTATCTACCGGGCTGTTCGAGGCGCTCGCGGAAGTGGTCGGTGAGCGCGTACAACCGTGGGTCACGAACCGGCGGGTCCTCGGGGGTCCGGCGTCTCGCTGCCGGTCCGGAACCACCCGCACTATCGGCTTCAGCCGGTCGTGCTCGCGGGCCATCCGGTCCAAACCGGCTCGGCGGCGTGGTCGGCTCGCGACGAGTCCCGGCGTCAGGTGTCGCCGCGTTCGGTACGGTCCGGCGCTCCGTCGATCCGGCACCGGGCCCCTTGTCGGTTCCCGGTCCGCCCTGTCGGGATGCCACTATCAGCCAGTAGCGCATGCGCTCTTAAGGCTGTTACGGCGTACCACGATCTGTGGCGGCCTGATCCAGCGTACCCTTTATACGACCGGCTCTGTTAGCGTCGCGTATGCCCCAGTGTGAAATGTGTGGTGCCGAGCAGGCCTCGCTGACGACGACGAAGGTCGAAGGCGCCGAGTTGGAGCTGTGTAGCTCCTGTACGGACTTCGGCACCGAAGTCCGCGAGGAGCCCAGCAGCTCCGCCGGGAGCAAGTACTCGACAAGCTCCAGCTCCGGGACCCCATCGTCGTCTTCCTCCTCGTCAGCATCCGGTTCCAGCGGATCGTCGGGGGAGTCGCGGCGTCCCCGCGACATGTTTGACGACATGGACGAGATCGCAACAGACTACGACGACCAGATCCGCAGCGCGCGTGAGTCAAGAGGACTGAGCCAAGAAGAACTCGCAGACGATCTCAACGAGAAAGCGAGCCTTATCCGAAAGCTGGAACGCGGTGACACGCTCCCGACGGACGATGTTCAGCGGAAACTAGAGCGTGCCCTCGACATCTCTCTCGTTGAGGGGAAAGATGTCGACGAAGAGTGGGAAACGACTGACGCCGGGAGCATGACGCTTGGCGACGTCGTTAAGCGGAAAGACTGACTGAACGGAGTCTCACGCCGCTGCGCCTTCGTCACCGTCGGCCGTCTCTGACGACTGGTACCGCTCCCGCAGATACTCGATAATGGTGTCGACTGTCTCCGGATCGTAGCTCCAGAAGCCGTAGAACTCTCCGGGAGCACGCTCCTCGGCGAGCAGCGCACACTTTGCGTCGTCGTACCCGCCACCGTCGTACGCGACGAACCACGTCTCGCGTATCTCCGCGCTTCGCCCGATATGGACGGCGTAGTGGTCCGCGTCGGGGGTGTCCCCTTCCGCGGCCGCGTACGCATGGACATCGAGTTCATCCTTCTCACCCAGTCGGTTGTACGTGTTCGCCTCTCCCGTCAACACTTCGAGCGTCTGAAATCCTGCGTGGAGTTCGCCGGTTCCGACGCGCCATGCGCGGTCCTCGATCTCGCGAGAGGCCGCAACCATGTCTTCCCGCGAGTACGAGGTAAACATCGTCTCGTCGAGATGATCGAGGATGGGTTTGCCGACACGAGTCGGACCTGAGTTTTTGCGAGCCTCACGCCCCGGAGCCGCGACACCCGTGTCTCTGCCGTTCTCGGTCTCGTATCCCGGTAGTAGATCGCTGACCGCTACGGCTGTCACGAACTCGCCACCGCGCGAAAGCACCGCGTATCCGTCCGGCCCCTCATCAGCGGACCCGTCGACGACTCGAACGTTTCGATCGGCGAAGTGTTCGGCGAGGGTGTCCGCGGTGTCGGCGCCTGAGTCGAACACAGTTAGTGTGGCCTCGCGCGCCTCGACGCCGGATATGAGTTCGATGAGAGACATGGACGGTCTTGCCCTCAAGTAGGGTCGTTCGACGCGTTATTCCCCCGGGTATATATAACGCCCGGCGACGTTCGAGACGGAGCGACCTCGACGGTCGGCAGCGTAACATGAAACTATTTGCGCCCACGGTGCCCTGTCGTATCTATGTTCATTCTGGTGAACCTCAAGGCGTACCCGTGTGATCCGATCGAAGTCGCGACCGCGGCCCGCGACGTGGCCGACTCCTCCGGCGTTCGGATCGCTGTGTCGCCACAGGCCGCGGACATCGCCCGTGTCGCCGAGACGGGCGTCGAGACGTGGGCACAACACGTATCGCCGAACGCACACGGGTCGCATACGGGATCGACGCTCGCAGAAGCCGTCGCAGACAACGGTGCCGAGGGAACCCTTATCAATCACTCCGAGAAGCGTCTGAAGCTCGCCGACATCGACGGTTCGGTCAGTGCGGCCGAACGCGCTGCTCTCGAAACCGTCGTCTGTGCGAACAACCCCGCACAGATCGGTGCGGCGGCCGCGCTCTCGCCCGACGCGGTCGCGGTGGAACCGCCAGAACTCATCGGCGGCGATGTCTCGGTCGCAACGGCGGACCCGGAAATCGTTGCGGACGCGGTTGCGGCCGCGGGTGCGGTCGACGACGACGTTGACGTGTTCTGTGGTGCGGGTGTCTCCACGGGTGAGGATGTCGCGGCCGCCGCCGACCTCGGCGCATCCGGTGTCCTCTTAGCGTCTGGCGTCGCCAAGGCCGACGATCCAGCCGCAGTCCTCGAAGATCTGGTCTCCAAAATATAACTGTCGTCGCCCACCGATTCGGGGCCAACTCGGTCTCGCCAGCGACTGCGCTTGCGGGTCGCAATAAAAACATCGATGTTAGTAGCTACCACGATCGGGTAAACCGCAAGACGTGGGCGGGATACCTCGATCGTGGATATCGGTCCGTCTAGTAACCTTTAACCGACACAAGCCGATATATTTGGGTAAGATGGCGACCAACAAGATCCTCGGTATCGACCTCGGTACCACCAACTCCGCGTTTGCGGTGATGGAGGGTGATGAACCCGAGATCATCTCGAACGCGGAGGGAGACCGGACAACCCCGTCCGTCGTCGCCTTTTCCGACGACGAGCGACTCGTCGGGAAGCCGGCGAAAAATCAGGCCGTCCAGAACCCCGACCGCACGATCCAGTCGATCAAACGCCACATGGGCGACGACGGGTACACCGTCGAAATCGACGACGAGGAGTACACGCCGGAGCAGATATCGGCGATGATCCTCCAGAAGATCAAACGCGACGCCGAGGAGTATCTCGGCGACGATGTCGAGAAGGCCGTAATTACGGTTCCGGCGTACTTCAACGACAAACAGCGGCAGGCGACGAAAGATGCCGGTGAAATTGCTGGCTTCGAGGTTGAGCGTATCGTCAACGAGCCGACCGCAGCCTCCATGGCGTACGGCCTTGACGACGAGTCGAACCAGACCGTCCTCGTGTACGACCTCGGCGGTGGCACGTTCGACGTGTCTGTCCTCGATCTGGGCGGCGGCGTCTACGAGGTCGTCGCAACCAACGGAGACAACGACCTCGGGGGCGACGACTGGGACGAGGCGCTCATCGACCACCTCGCCGACGAGTTCAAGAACAACCACGGTATCGATCTCCGCGAGGACAGACAGGCGCTTCAGCGGCTGAAAGACGCCGCCGAGGAGGCCAAGATCGAACTGTCGAATAAAAAGGAAACGACGGTCAACCTCCCGTTTATTACCGCAACCGACAGCGGTCCGGTCCACCTCGAACAGTCGATCACGCGAGCGACTTTCGAGAGTCTCACGTCTGACCTTCTCGACCGCACCGTCGATCCGACTGAGCAGGCGCTGTCCGACGCCGACTACTCGAAGTCTGACATCGACGAGGTCATTCTCGTCGGTGGCTCGACCCGGATGCCGCAGGTACAGGAGAAGGTCGAAGAGCTCGTGGGTCAGGAGCCCAAAAAGAACGTTAACCCTGACGAAGCCGTCGCGCTCGGTGCGGCAGTCCAAGGTGGCGTCCTTTCCGGTGATGTTGACGACATCGTTCTACTGGATGTCACCCCGCTCTCGCTCGGGATCGAGGTGAAGGGTGGACTCTTCGAGCGGCTGATCGACAAGAACACCACGATTCCGACGGAGGAGTCGAAGGTGTTCACCACGGCCGCGGACAACCAGACCTCAGTCAACGTTCGCGTCTTCCAGGGTGAACGTGAGATCGCCGACGAGAACGAGCTGCTCGGTGCGTTCCAGCTCTCCGGCATCCCGCCGGCACCTGCCGGAACGCCGCAGATTGAGGTTTCATTCAACATCGACGAGAACGGAATCGTCAACGTTGAGGCAGAGGACCAGGGCTCTGGCAACGCTGAGTCGATCACCATCGAGGGTGGCGTTGGGCTTTCCGACGAGGAGATCGAGGAGATGCAAGAGGAAGCAGAGAAACACAAAGAAGAGGACGAGGCCCGCCGCGAGCGGATCGAGGCCCGCAACGAGGCCGAATCCTCGATCCAGCGCGCAGAGACGCTCTTAGAGGAGAACGAGGAGGACCTCGATCAGGACCTCGTCGACGACATCGAGGCGGCCATCGAAGATGTCGAGGAGACGCTCGAAGACGAGGACGCCGAGACGGAGGATCTGGAATCTGTCACCGAAGCCCTCTCCGAGGCGCTTCAGGAGATCGGCAAGCAGATGTACCAAGAGCAGGCCGCACAGGCAGGACCTGGCGGTGCCGGTGGACCCGGTGGCATGGGCGGCGCGGCCGGTCCCGGTGGTATGGGCGGTGCTGCGGGCCCGGGTGGACCCGACGCGGACGCCGACGACGAGGAGTACGTCGACGCCGACTTCGAGGACGTCGACGCCGACTTCGAGGACGTCGACGAGGACGACGAGGAGTAGCGTCGCGCCGGGCGCTCTCTGCTCTGATCCGTACGGAGCGAACCCGACCCGCCGTATAAATCGACCGGACGACAAACAACAATTCACCGAACGTAACGCATGAGCGAGGACTTCTATGACGTCTTGGGCGTGTCGCGGGACGCCAGCGAAGACGAGATCAAACAGGCGTACC
>CAYRWH010000009.1:0-1767 GCA_964427935.1 uncultured Halobellus sp.
TGGGTAGTGCGTGAAGGGAGCCACACCTATTCGGGCTCGCCGCCCGGATGCTGACGGCATCCGGGCGGCCTCCCATGATAGTGCGTCCTTGGCAGGTAGGCCAATCAGAGCCACGCGTTCTGAGACGCTGTTGAATCATCGGCCTTTGACCACCCCAGTACCTCTTCACGCACGCTGGGGACTTAGCAGGCTTTCATCCCATCAGAGCCGCTGTTCCGTCTCGATCGGCGCGACGGAACCTTCACAGCCTCGACTCCGGTGGCTCTATCTTCGATCAGACGACGACAGTGTCGTTGACGAGGCGACCGATACGATCGATATCGATCGAGACTCGATCGCCCTCCCGGAGGGTGAAGGTGTCCGGCGGAACGAGTGCGGTTCCCGTAAGCAACACGAGAGTCTCGGGGAGGGTATTGTGCCGTCGGAGGTAATCAACGAGCGTGTCACAGGTCGTAGCCATCTCGCTCGTCGACGTTGCGTCCTCGTACACGATTTCGTCGTCACGCTCAATGGTAAGAGACATCGTGAGATCGTGTGGATCCGGTATGGCCTCGGACGTGGCGACGCAGGGGCCGATCGAACAGCATCGGTCGTACACCTTCGCCTGGGGGAGATACAGCGGGTTCTCCCCCTCGATGTCCCGGCTGGAGACATCGTTACCGATCGTGTACCCGACGACCTCCCCTCGGTGAAGAACCACGCCGAGTTCAGGTTCGGGGACGTTCCATTCGGAGTCACCGCGAACGCCGATCGAGTCGTTCGGTCCGACGGTTCGCGAGGGGGTCGCTTTCAGGAACAGCTCAGGACGATCGCTCTCATAGACGTCGATATACACCTCCGGTTTTCCGCTTTCGGCCTTGCGGGCCTCCTCGCTGATACTGTAGGTGACGCCGGCGGCCCACACTTCGTCAGGAGCGACGGGCAAAAGCGCGCTCTCATCAATATCGTCGATATTACACCGATCAGCGTCGCTAAGACGGTCACGAGCGATGGAATCGAGCGAGCGGTCGCTGGCGTTCGCCGCACGTGCGAGATCGCTAAAGGTTCCGAGGTCGTCTGACGCCGACGTCAGGTCGTACGCGATGTCGTTGTCATCGACGACGACGAGTGAGTCAGAGGGTAGTCCCTTCTCGTCACCTCGAAGCTGATAATACCTCATACATATAGGTATTCCAAGTACAATAAATAAGTATCGGAGATCTGTGGCCGATCGCGACTGAACGATTGAAAACTACCGGTTCTTTCCTCTGTCTTCCCCGGCTACGTCAGATGGAGAGCCGGTAGATAGAGTTGGCCGAGAATGAGGGTGTTCCACGCTTAATTTCGGCTTCCCCCACGTCAAACAACGCCCGACTGCGTCGGGCAGGCACGACGAAGCTAGGCTTCGTCGAACAACGTCTCGCCCTCGACCATGTGGGACTCGACGGCATCGAGATCCAGGGTGAGTCCGAGCCCAGGTTTCTCTGGGATCTCCATACGACCGTCCACGATGAGGTCGTCTTCCTCGACGAGATCCTCCCACCAATCGAGCTGGTATGAGTGGAACTCCAACGCCAGCGAGTTCGGGATAGCGGCCCCGACCTGTGCGGATGCCATCGTCCCGATCGGCGAGGAGACGTTGTGCATCGCAACAGGGATGTAGTACATGTCCGCCAGATCCGCGATCTTTCTGGTTTCTCGCATCCCACCGACGCGTGGGAGATCGGGTGCGATGATATCAACCCCTTGCGGTTCGAGAAGCGTGCGCTGACCGAACTTGCGGTAGAC
>CAYRWH010000009.1:1777-21970 GCA_964427935.1 uncultured Halobellus sp.
CTCCGACCGCGATCGGTGTCGTCGTGGATTTGGTTACCTCCGCTTGGACATCGTGGTTCTCCGGCGGGACGGGGTCCTCCAGCCACCAGACGTCGTACTCTTCCAGCGCCTCCGCGAGGCGTTTCGCGGAGCCACCGGTAAACGACCAGTGACAGTCGAAGGCGACATCGGCGCGGTCGCCGACTGTCTCGGTGACCGCCTCGACGATCTCGACCTTGTGGTCGATCTCGGGGCCGCGGAGGTGACGGTTCGCCCGATCCTTCTCGTGTCCGGACGGAACATCGAGGTCGAACTTGATCGCGTCGTAGCCGAGGTTCGAAACGACGCGGTCCGCTTCCGCAGCACAGGCCTGTGGGTCCGCCTCGTTCTCGGTGTGGAGGTCACAGTAGACGCGGACATCGTCACGGTACTTCCCGCCGACGAGCTGATAGGCGGGGACGCCGAGGAGCTTCCCGGCAGCGTCGTGGAGGGCGATCTCGATGCCGGAGATCGCTGAGATGACCTTCCCGGAAACGGACCCCTCGCCGGACATCTTCTGGACGAGGTGCTCGTAGAGTCGGTCAATATCGAGGGGGTTCTCTCCCACGATGAACGGCGTCATCCGGTCTATGATGGCCGTGTCGCCGCCCCCCCAGTACGCCTCTCCGGTGCCGACGACTCCGGCGTCCGTGTAGACGCGGACCAGGATCCACGGGTAGTTGCCGTCGACCATCGTCGTCTGTACGTCCGTGATCTCGGCGTCGCGGACGCCGCCGCGTTCCTTCGTGATTCCCATCGTGTCGGCGGAGAGGTCCCGCATCGTATACTCCGCGTTCGGGTCGCGGAGCTTTGCGTGATCAACCATTAGCACCTAGCAATTGACAAACCCAATACTAAATCTTGCGGTAGACGGGGGGATGCTCGCAGCCACCGAAATAGGGTCGGTCATGCTGAATCACTCTCGGAACAGGATCGATCCGTAGACACGGTGGCCGTCTTACCACCGGTTTCGGTGATACGGCCCGTCGGTCCGTATCGACGGCGTCGTCCGTGCGCTTCGCTCGTGTGGCGATCAAAGATGTGGCGATCAAAACGGAATACGAAAGCGGACCCCAGGTAGTGACCTACGCCGAATACCGAGTCCTTTGGTGTCGCCACCAACGATCACGCAGAGACGAACCACATCATCGAGGCCGAACAACGTGTCACGGGAAGACGGAAAAACCGATCCATCGTCCGTTATTAGTTTGGTCGTTTCGGCCCTGCCTTGGGTAGTTTTCGCATGTGTTCTGATTTCCTCTACAAGCGTTCTGTTTTACAGAACGTATCAGTAGGCAGTTGGGTGTGCCCATTACAATCGTACGATTGTAATGAAACCCGAGCGCCGGTGAAATATTCTGATAAACCATTTAATATTCTGTTCGATAATGAGAAATACGTTTTGGATTAGAGAACAGAGACTCAGTAGTTGATATTGAGTTCAATAACGTTTGCGGCGCTGAGGACTCGTTCAGCGGGCTCTCCGTGGAGGTCCTCATCGCTAAAGCGGCTGGCAGGAGCAGAGACACTTATGGCACCGAGTACGGCCCCGGAGGAGTGTTTGATCGGTGCAGCGATACAGCGAAGACCTTCGAGACGCTCACCGTCGTCAATAGCGTACCCGCGCTCTCGAACCTCTTCGAGGGCTTCAAACAGCTCTTCGCGCGTGCCGATGCTACGCTGCGTCTCTTTTTCCAAGCCGTGGCGTTCGATTATCTCGTCAACTCTCGACTCCGGAAGATACGCGAGAATGGCCTTCCCAAGGCCTGTCGTGTGAAGGTTCGTTCTGAGACCGGCATACGTATCGAGATCGACCGCCTTCTCGCCTTTAAATCGCATTAGATACACGCCCATTCCTTGTTCTTCGACGAGCAGGTTCGCGAGTTCTCCCGTCTCTGCTGCGAGCGACTGAACCTCCGGTTCAGCGACCTGATAGAACTCCATCGACTTACGGGCATAGCCGCCGATTTCGAGGAACTTCAGTCCGAACCGGTACATTTCATCGTCCTGCTTGACGATATAGCCTCGTTCCTGTAGCGTCGTCAAGTGGTTGTGCACTGCGCTCTTTCCCATATCGAGCCCCGAAGCTAACTCCGTAACGCCACACGGCCCCCGTTCTTTCAACTCCTCAACGAGCGCAAGCGTTTTTTCAGTCGTCCGCACTGGATGTTTGGCGTTCATTAACGTATGGTAGACCGTGTCACAAATAAATGTTCTGGAAATCAGAACGCAGTCGGCAGGGTGGTGGCATGACGTTCAAACCGAAGACGATCACGACGGAAAGCGACAGGATCAGAAGTGCGACAGCTTATCACGACGATAGAGATCGAGTTCCGTGATCGCGTTGGGGGGACGCTGTCGGACGGCGAACGCGATGGCGTCGGCGACTTCGATCGGTTCCGTCACGGTTTCGGGCTCGAATCGTTCCTCGGAGGGTGCGTCGTTTTCGGAGCCGAACTCGGTCCGGACCTCCGTCGGGTTGATACAGGTGACAGCAACGTCGTCTCGGCCGAGACTAGCCTGAAGGCTGATCGCGAATCCTCGCACCCACCACTTGGTCGCCGCGTAAACGGGATTGTGTGGTCTCGGGTACTGCCCGGACATGCTCCCGAGGAACACGAGGTTCCCCCCGGCGGACTCAATGTGGGGAATCGACTCACGGGCCGTGTAGAACATTCCGTCGACGTTGACTGCCGTCATCGTCCGATACTCCGTGTCGGTCAACTCCGAGACGGAGCTGTCAATGGCCAGACCGGCGTTACAGATGGCGATGTCGACCCCACCGAAGGTTTCGACGGTCGCGTCGACAAGGTCGGAGACCGCCTCGGGGTCGGTGACGTCCGTTGGGTGGACGAGTACCTCGGCGTCCGTCTCCGATCTAACGTCCGCGGCAATGTCCTCAAGTCGGTTCTCCCGTCGTGCGGCGATCGCTATGTCGGCGCCGTCAGCGGCCAGAACGTGGGCAGTCGCTTCACCGATGCCAGAACTGGCTCCGGTGATTAGCGCTGTTTTCCCTTCGAGTGGCTTCGCTTGCTTTGTTGATCGATCAACCATGCCAGAAGCATACCGCGAATCAATAAAGAATTACTGGATGTGGTCAAGCCACCAGCCTCGGACAGCCACGTGTCGTCTCGATGGACACCCATCGATAGTGACCCGGCGTGTGGGCACCGATATCGGAAAGGACTGGGAACCCTGAGCGGTCGCACGTTGTCGCTCGCGAAAGTACGATGAAGTAGACTGTTGGCAACAGTACAGTTGACGAGCTTCGCTGGAGCTTCCGATGTCTGCTGGACCCATCACCGGGCACCGAAACAAAAGAGCCGATGATTTATGTTAGTAATGGTTGTGGGGTGTGTATGGGAAAGGTGTTAGTAACCGGTGGGATGGGGGGCGCAGCGAGCTGGATCGTCGATGCCTTGGCGCAAAACGGCTGGACTATCCGGTGTCTCGACTTCGATCGGCCGGCACCCGAAGTTGGCCCGCCCAACGTCGACTTTCGGACGACCGATCTGACCGATAGAGGGTCCGTTTGGGAACTGGTTCACGAGTTCGATCCCGATTACGTGGTACACTTCGCGGCGTATCCGAATCCGCTAGGTCATGCCGGTGGACAGGTGTACGAGAACAACACCATCAGCACGTACAACGTTCTCACCGCTGCCGGCAGCGTCGGAGCAGATATCGTGTGGGCCTCGAGTGAGACGGTCTACGGGACGGTGTTCGCTGAACCCTCCTTCCTGCCCGAGTACTTCCCCATCGATGTCGACCACCCGCTCCGTCCCGAAGATCCCTACGGGACCTCTAAGATCACCGGCGAGGAGATCGCCAAATCGGTCTCCCGACGATACGATGTCGCAACGACGTCCATTCGACCGTCTTGGATCAATTATCCGGGACAGTACCAGACGCAGGTAATTCGCGACCACTTCGATCCGGAAAGCGCCTCGTTAGAGGATTCGTTCGGTGTTACGTCCCACAACGCGGCAGGGAATTTCTTTTCGTATGTAGATATCAGAGATGTGGTCTCGCTCGTCGAGCGTGTGATGGACGCCGATCCCGCGGGACACCACGCGTTTATGGCGGTGGCGGCAGACAACTACCTCGACATCGATACGTCGGATGCCGTGGCAGCCGTTTACGGTGATCTACCCGATCGGTGTGATCTCACCGGCGATCAATCCGCGATATCATACGCCAACGCGAACGCTGTCCTTGATTGGGAACCGGAACACTCCTGGCGAGACGCTGAAAAGGAATCCGTTGCGGGGCCGACGTTCGTCTGAACCACTCATCGCCATTCTTTCACAATATGGCAACGTGGAAACCAATATGCCAAAATATATACGTTCAAATGTAACTATCAATGTTTATGGCGAGCCTTTCACTCACCGACGCAACGAAAACGTTCAATGAGGGCAGCAACGAGATAGTTGCAGTCGACAAGCTAAACCTGGATATCAAGGACGGAGAGTTTCTGGTCCTTGTTGGTCCGTCCGGCTGTGGCAAATCGACGACGCTCCGTATGGTGGGTGGACTGGAGACGCCGACTAGCGGCTCGATCACTCTCGGAGACGAGCCTATCCACTACAAAACGCCTCAGGAACGCGATATTGCGATGGTGTTTCAGTCGTATGCGCTGTACCCGCATATGACTGTACGCGAAAATATGGCCTTCGGACTCGAGGAATCGACCGACCTCTCGGATGAGGAAGTCGATGAGCGAGTTGGGGAGGCCGCCGAAACGTTGGATATTACCGAATTACTCGACCGAAAACCCGGTGAACTCTCCGGCGGTCAACAACAGCGTGTTGCACTGGGTCGTGCCATCGTGCGTGATCCGAAAGTGTTCCTGCTCGATGAGCCCCTCGCCAATCTCGACGCGAAATTACGTGCAGAGATGCGTACCGAACTCCAGCGAATTCAGGAGGATCTCGCGACGACCACTATCTACGTCACTCACGATCAGACGGAGGCGATGACCATGTCGGACCGTATCGCGATCCTAGACGGCGGCGAACTCCAGCAAGTCGGAACGCCAATGGAGTGTTATCACAAACCCGCGAACCGCTTCGTCGCTGGCTTCCTCGGCGAACCATCGATGAACTTCTTTGATGTGACGGTAACCGGTAACACGCTGAAAGGTGACGGGTTCGAATACTCTCTTTCTGAGGACTTGCGCGCACAGATCGAAGGAAAAACTGACATGGTACTCGGTATTCGGCCAGAAAGCATCGAGATCCACGATGAAGCGACCGGCCCGACGAAGTTCTCGGCGACCATCGACGTGGTAGAGCCGCACGGAGACGAAAACGCAGCTCATGTTCGGTTTTTGAATCGGAGCAGCGAGGAGACGTTCACCGTCACGGTGGACGGTATGCGCCACCTCGTGGCCGGGCAGAACGTTGGGGTTTCCTTTCCCGAAGACGCGATCCACCTGTTTGACGCCACAAGCGGTGAGGCGATCAGAAATCGCGTTCTCGAGAACGTTGAGCGCGTTGGAGAGATTGGCACGAAGTAGACAGTCGCTACTTCGGTTTTCGGTTCGTTCTCAGTTCAGAAGCGGGTATAACGGGCGTCCGCCTCTATTTCAGTGGATATGTGGGTATACAATCAATAACAATTATATAGATAGATATACTGTTCTTGTCCATGCCATCGAAAGGCAGTCGTAAGAACGTCACAGATCACGTAACGCGACGAAAACTACTAGGAATGGGTACTGCCGGTCTCGGCATGCTACTGGCTGGCTGTGCGGACGATGACTCCGACGGGGAAGGTCCACTGGAGGCCCTTCACGGGTGGACCGGTGGTGACGGTGCCGAAGCCGCGGCCCAGATCGTCCAGATGTGGGAAGACCGCCACCCCGACTGGGAACACCAAATCGAACCCATCGGCGGTGACGCCAACGAGAATCTCAACGCAACCGTCGCGCGTCGTCTCGCGAATCAAAACCCACCGGATGCGTTCGCCGGCTGGCCGGGACTCAATATGACCCAGTACAGCGGAACGCTGGATAATCTCACGCCGATCTACGAGGACAACGACTGGGAAGACGTCATGCATCCCAGGGCGCTGGAAGCGTGTGAAATGGACGGCGAGTACCGCGCAGTTCCGCTCGGGTCCCACCGATTGAATAACCTGTTCTACAACGTCCATGTCTTAGAAGACGCAGGCGTGGACCCGGACGACGTCACCGACTGGGATTCGTTCCTCGAGGCCCGCGAGACGGTCGCTGCGAACACGGACGCGACTCCGCTGACGACGACGACCATCGCACCGTGGGCAGTGCTTCAGTACTTCGCCCAGGTCATGCTCGGGACGGAGGGTCAGGACGCCTACGAGTCTTGGCTCGATGGCGACGGGGATCAAGACGCACTCGTGCGATCCCTTGATAAGACACAAGTTCTCGTGGAGGAGCACACCAACAGCGATCGATCGACAGTCAGCTTCCCGGAGGCCAACGACAAGCTGATCAATGGAAATGCGGCGTTCTTCACGATGGGCAACTGGGCAGCCGGCATGTACCGGAACGCCGAGGACTTCGAATTCGAAGAGGATTGGGGCTGGCTTCCGTTCCCGGGTACCGAAGACATGTACGTGT
Source organism: uncultured Halobellus sp. (assembly GCA_964427935.1). Taxonomy (GTDB): domain Archaea; phylum Halobacteriota; class Halobacteria; order Halobacteriales; family Haloferacaceae; genus Halorubrum. The sequence goes on from CAYRWH010000009.1 coordinate 8,400, forward strand.
GGCATCTCGACTCGTTCATCTTCCCGCAGGACGGTGATGCCCCGGTCAAGGCGGAGGCGTTCGCCGAGCTGATCGGCGATGCTGACCTACAAGTCGAGTTCAATAATTTCAAAGGGTCGATTCCGCTTCGAACCGATATCGATGGAAGCCGTCTCAACGACTTCCTCGAACTCAACATCACGCATCTCAACGAGAAGGAACAGTTCCCGCCGACGCTCGCTCATGGGCTGGCGGCTACCCCAGAAGAGATGGACGAGTGTATGGAAGCAATCGCGAACAACTTCATGGATCCGTACGACTCCGAGGCTGCGGCCGAAGCACTGATGGCTGTCTTCGAATAGTTACGGACCGGCCACATAGCCAATAATTTATGACAGGTTCAGAAGACACAGTTACCGGGGTTCTACCAGGGGGTGCCGAAGAACACTGGCGGGACCGGATAGCGCGCTTCTCCAAGAGTGATTTCGTCCGTAGCTCCCCCTACTGGCTCATTCCGTTCGTCATTATGGGACTGGGCGTGTACGGTGGCATCGGATGGAACACACTCATTTCGTTTACTGACTACCAAGGGTTCACTCAACGGCCGGATTTCACCAACCTGAATCTGGAGATGTATCGGCAGGCACTCCAGGATCCGGCAGTCGCAGTCGTGACGAAGAACACGTTCGTTCTGATGATCGTGTTCACCACAGTCACGATGATCCTCGGGTTGTTCTTGGCCGTCGTCCTCGATAGGGAGATCCGTTTCAAGGAGAAGATACAGACGATCTATCTGCTACCGATGGCGCTCTCGTTCGTCGTGACCGCCCAGTTCTGGCTCTGGATGTACAACGTCGAGAACGGATTGGTGAATTTTGTCATCGGCGTGTTCGGTATCGGACCGTACAACTGGATCGGGGACCCAAGTCTCGTCCTCGGCTCGGTCATATGTGCGCTCATCTGGCAGTTCAGCGGCTACGCGATGATCGTGTTTCTAGCTGGGCTTCAATCGATACCTGACGATCAGTTCGAGGCGGCGAAGATAGACGGGGCAAGCACGTTCAAGACGTACTGGCGCGTGATCATCCCGCAACTCAAGTCGTCGTCCGTGAGCGCAGCGGTTATTCTCGTTATTTTCTCGTTAAAGGCGTTCACGTTCCTGTATTCGATGTTCGGTCAGTATCGAATCCCACAGCCGACAGACATTCTCGCAACACTGATGGTCCGAGAAGCGTTCCAGTTACAGAACTGGGCCTACGGGGCGGCTATCGCGACCATCCTGTTGATCATGTCGCTCGTGATCATCGCACCGTACCTCTACTACCAATACAAACAGGGGAGTCTCTAACATGAGTAAAACCACACCAACCCAAAGCGAACGTATCGCCCGTTTCCTTCCCGGACTTAATTACTCGAAGATCGGGCTGTATCTCCTCGTCATGTTCTTTTTCGCCTTTTTCATCTCTCCGGTCTGGACCGGGTTCGTAACCGCGTTCAAAACGACTGGGTCAGTCGCTTCGACGCTTCCGTTCCTGCCGCCCGGCCCCGAAGGCTTTACACTACAGAACTGGACGACGGCGATCGAGTACCTCTCGACGGGCTTGGCCAACAGCCTGATCATGACGGTACCAGCGACGATCGCCTGCGTGTTTCTCGGGAGTACGGCGGCATACGGACTCACCCTCACTGATTGGGACGAGCGGATACAGTTCGGGGTTCTGCTGCTGTTCATCTTTGGGATCTTCATTCCGTACCAAGCGGTTCTGGTTCCGCTTTCGGATTTCTGGATCAACATCGCCAACGTCGATGGCGTGTTCGCGTTCCTCGGTGCGCTTCCGTTCTTTACGGAGCGGCACTCGCGACTCGTCGCCGTAACGATCACCCACGTCGTCTACGGAATACCCATCTGTCTGTTGCTGTTCCGGGGGTACTACATGTCGCTGTCCGACGAACTCGTGGAGGCGGCGAAAATCGATGGGGCGTCCATCACGAGTATATACCGTCGCATCGTCCTGCCGCTGTCGAAGCCGATGATCGGCGTGGTGTTCATTTATCAATTCACCATGATCTGGAACGAGTTCCTGTTCTCGTTGACGTTAATCGGAAGCTCAAGCAGTCCCGCAGCGACGGTAACGCTTGTGTTATCCGGTCTGGGGAGCGACCTTTCGGGCGTCGATTTCGGACTTCGGATGGCGGGCGCGTTCGTGGCCGCGCTGCCGACGCTCATCATCTACATTCTCTTTGCGGAGCAGTTCGCTGAGGGGCTTGCCTCGGATACCTAATCCGTTTCCTCCCCTGTCGTTCATGAGAGCGGAGCCAGTGCGACCAATATGAGCCTGTAACACGGCGCCTGACCGGCCGCTCCAGTCTCGATGGTGTATCTCAATACTCTGACTGACGAGTTCCAGCAGTGATGGCGATGGACCCAGCTGAGTCGTCAAGAGTATTACGTTCGGAGGCTACAGGTGTTAGTATGAGTGATCTTACCAAATACGTAGACGGCTTCACCCGACGGGACTGGCAGACGCTTGACTCGACCGCGGTCGACGAGCCGGTCCGTCTCGCGGTAGTCGGACTTGGATGGTTCAGTCGCGACTGGGCGCTTCCGGGAATCGCTCGGTCGCCGTTTACCGAGGCGACCGTGGTGACGGACATAAACGAAAACGCGGTCGATGACGTCGCCGACGAACACGATCTGATCGGTGTGACTCCCGAAGCGTTTCGGTCGGGACGCGTCGTCAGCGAGTACGACGCGGTGTACATTGCGACGCCGAACGCGACCCACTTGGAGTACGTCGCGGCCGCCGCCGACCAAGGCAAGGCAGTTCTCTGTGAGAAGCCGATGGCGGCAACCGTCGAGGGTGCGGAGCAGATAGTCTCGGTGTGTGAGGACGCGGGTGTCCCGCTGATGGTTGGATATCGGATGCAGACCGATCCCGCTGTTCGTCGAATCGCGGAGCTTCTTGAGGACGGGTTCATCGGAAACGTAACCCACGTCCACGCGACGATGTCACAGACGATGCTTGCCGAGCTCACCGGCGAACCGGATCAATGGCGGTTAGACCCCGAGCTCTCGGGTGGCTGTGCGCTCATGGACATCGGGATCTATCCGATCAACACGACGCGGTTTGTCCTCGATCAGGATCCGGTCGAGGTGTCCGGGCGAACTCGGACGGAACACGAGGCGTTCGCCGGCGTCGACGAACACGCGTCCTTCCAGCTCGAGTTTCCGAGCGGTATCGATGCCATGTGTACGGTTAGCCAGAATGCCCACCATGCGAGCCGGCTTGAACTCACCGGCACCGAGGGGAGACTGATCCTCGATCCGGCCTTCTACGAGCGCGAGGACCGTGAGATCACTGTTGTCCGTGACGGAACACGGATGGACGTGGAGTTCGACTCCGCTCACCAGCTCGAAGAGGAGTTCGCGTACTTCGGTCACCAGCTGCTCGTCGATGAGGAGATCCATCCGGACGGTTACCACGCAGTGACGGATATGTACGTGTTAGACGGGATCTACGAATCCGCCGAGACGGGGGAGAGGGTTTCCCTCACCGAATAGAGTTGACTCGATGACTCCATCGCGCGGGTGGAGCGGGAAGCCGGCTCGTCGCTACCCGTGGGATTATTTGATTCCTCATCGTATCGGTGAAGCATGGACCATCGATCACTCGGGTCAATCGGATCGGTAAGTGAGGTAGGGTACGGGTCGTGGGAACTCGGTAGCGCGTGGGGAGAGGTATCCGACGATGAAGCCCGGCGAGCCATCGAGGCGGCATTGGACGCCGGTACCAACTTCTTCGACACCGCGGATGTGTACGGTAACGGACGTTCCGAACGCGCCCTCGGCGAGACGCTTGCCGGCCCCATCGAAAGCGACGAGGTCACGATCGCGACGAAGGCCGGTCGACGGCTTGACCCGCACGAAGCATCCGGATACACGCTTGAGAACTTGCGCCGGTTCGTTGACAGATCGAGGGAGAACCTCGGGGTCGACACGCTTGATCTCCTCCAACTCCACTGCCCGCCGACGGATGTCTACTACCAGCCGTCGGTGTTCGAAGGAGTCGAGACGCTTCGTCAGGAGGAATACATTGATGCCTACGGCGTTAGTGTCGAGCGCGTCGAGGAGGGTCTGAAAGCGATCGAGTATCCCGGCGTGGAGACTGTTCAGATCATATTCAATCCCTTTCGACAGCGACCCGCGGAGCTGTTCTTCCGTGAGGCTGCCGCCAAGGATGTCGGCGTGATCGTTCGGGTGCCCCTTGCGTCCGGTCTCCTGACGGGAGCCCTCTCACGGGAGGACACGTTCCCCGAAGACGATCACCGAAACTTCAACCGCGAGGGGGAAGCCTTCGACGTCGGCGAGACGTTCGCAGGAGTACCGTTCGAGGTCGGTTTGGATGCGGTCGACGCGCTAGCGGAGCGGGCCGTTCCTGACGGGATGTCGACCGCGACGTTCACGCTACGTTGGATCCTCGACCACGACGCAGTCTCCACAGTTATCCCAGGCTCTTCAACCCCGGAGCATATCCGGGCCAACGCGGCCGCGAGCGACGCGGACCCGCTGGACGAGTCGACCCACGATGCGGTTGCGGAGGTGTACGACGAGTACGTCCGCGAACACGTCCACCATCGGTGGTGAGTCGGGGCACTACGGACGATCGTCGCTTACGACCCTCAGAGTGCGATGAGTGTGACACCGCAGACCGCCATGACGGCCGCGAGAAGCCGAATTCGGAAGTACCGTTCTCCGAGCAGAACACCGGCGAGAACGACCGCAATAACCGCTTGGGTGTTTACGATGGGCGACGCTATGCTCGCAGGAAGAATCGCGAAGGCGGTCGTTGTCGTGTGTTCGGCGACCGCGACGATGGCCCCGATGCCGACGAACCAGGGGATGTCACTCCGGGTAACCGGTGGGGAGCTACGCACGGCGCTCGGCAACAATACGACCGTAACGCCGACAAGCAGTATCGGAACCCAGAGGGTCGTCGGGAGCCCAATCTCTTGGAGTACGACGCGTTTCCCGACATCACCGACGGCATACGACATCGCACTCAACAGCGCAAGCTGTGCCGGTCGGGAATGATACATCTTGACGACGGGCTGTAGCAGTCCGCCCGGCTCGTAGTTCGCGACGTACACCGCGGCCGTCGCGACGACGACACCAAAGACTTGGAGGGGAGTCAACACCTGACCAAGCAACAGGATCTCGATTGGAAGGACGAACACCGGAATCGTCTTGCTGATCGGCGTGACGTACGAGAGGTCTCCGACGCCGATGGCCCGCAGAAACAATACGAACGCTATCGCATGCATGAGGACGGTGAACGCGATAACGCCCAGCTCGAACGGAGTGAAGCCGGAGACGAGCTCCCACGGAGGATCGGTTTGAGAGATCGCGATCGGAGCGTACCAGAGGAACGCACAGGAGTTGAGAAGTACCGTAAGCGCCGCAGGGGAGAAGCCGTCGAACAGACGCTTGAGAGAGAAAATGTATACCCCCCAAGCTACGGCCGCCAACACCGCGAACGAGATTCCGGGATCCATGACCCGATCGAGGAGGTTCCATCTTTATAAAGGGCAAGGAGAATATCTGCGGCTTCAGCCGTCCTCAAAAATCGATGATTTCCGCTGTCTGAACGAGACCGGCGGTCTCGGTAACGCAGGGTGAACTGTAGCCGTACAATCCCAACCACGTGATCCTTCCGTCTTTAGCTGGTGGAGGACGTTAAGACGAGTTCGGAACCGCCGCCCGCGACGCGGTAGCCGCCGGACATGCTTTTAAGCCTCTCCGGTGTCTCTGTCGAGACATGACGCTCAAGACGCTTCTGCTCGGGGTCGGACCAGGCGACGCCGACCGTGCGGACCGACTGGCTCGGACCGCGACCGACATCGCGGGACCCGGCGACACGACGGTTATCCTCCTTCACGTGTTCACCCAAGCGGAATACGAATCCGCGACCAACAGCCTCGGTGTCGACGATATGTCCGAAGTTACCGCCGACGACGTGGCGAGACGACACGGGACGATCCGAACGATATCCCGGGCGTTCGAGCAGGAGGGGATCGACTACGAGATACGAGGGAGCATCGGGACACACGCCGATGAGATCGTCGAGGTCACGACGGACACCGGTTCGGATCTCTTGATCGTCGGTGGACAGGGACGATCGCCGACGGGGAAAGCGATATTCGGGTCGACGGCACAGGAAGTGATGCTTTCGTCCCCCTGTCCCGTGACATTCGTTCGAAGCGATCAATATCACGATCAGTGATCGATCGGTTCGATGGCTCCGGAGCGGTTCACAGTACGGAGATCGGAAGCTTGACGCTCTGTTTATAAATAAAAGGCTTTGTTGAAATTCCATTCTTCAAATGAAGTACTGTCTGATACAACCGTTCGGTGACGAGTGCGTAGTGATCGGTTCCGGGAGTGGGTCTCGCAGTACGCGTGATCGGTTGTTTATAAGTGGTGACGTGGTGTTGCTGGCGGCTATTTATACGTCGTTGCTGACGCGGTGAACACCTCCAAAGCCCCAGTCGTGAGGACGCCGAACGCTCGCTGCGCTCCTTGCGGTGCTTGCGTCGCCTGCGGCGTCCTCACGACTGCCCCTTTGAGTCCCACCCCGCCCCGCAACCGCACCTCAGGCCTCCCCAGCCTCGTCGGCCGGCCTCCGCTTCGCTTCGGCCGACCGACCCCCTCGCACCGTCGGTGAGCGCCGCGGTGCGGCGCTCACCGGGGCGCGCCACCGCATTGTTTGTTTATAAATGGCGTTGCTGTCGCTCGTACACCTTTTAAATACGATCTCGTTGCCGGCGATCTGCTATACCCACTCCCGCCATCACCCACTACCGCATCCGTACTGACCACAGAGGAGGGGGCAAAAAATGTCAATTTCCATGGATTTCAACAGAGCCGTATAAAACAACACTGAAGGTCCGCGTTTTCCGAGGACTTAGAACACGTTCCGGGACATCACAGCTCGACTACGTCACCGGTTTCGTTGGCTTCGTGCATGGCTCGTATGATGCGCAAGTCCTGAAGCCCGTACTGGCCATCAGCGTGGATCTCGGCACCGGAAAGAACGCGATCGGCGAAGTAGTCAAACTCCTCGCGCATCTCGCTCTGGGAGTCGAACTCGTCGTGTTCAACCGTGACCGTGAGATCACCTCGCGAGAGATGGAGCCGACACTCGCCGTGGAACGCGGGACGCATGTCTATTTGCCCCTCGGTCCCGGTTATTTTGAGCTGTGTGTCCTCGTGAGCGTGTTGGCTGTCGGTCGTTACCATGTGTACCCCGTCTTCGAGAGCGAACAGTGCGCCGGAACGTTCATCGGGCACGCTACTGAACGCCTCGTGATGAGAACTCATCCGGGACTGGACTGCGATCGGATCACGATCTAATAGATAGCGTGCGGTGTTGATCGAGTAAATTCCGAGGTCCATTACCGACGTGCCATACCCGGACCGGTCGGGATCGAGACGCCACTGGTCTTCGTCCGGGATCATCTTCAGGAGCGGTTGGCTGTTGTTCCCGTAGACGGACACCGGCTCCCCGATGAATCCGTCCTCAATGAGTTCGCGAGCGCGCTGGACGGCGGGATCGGTGTGCATCCGGTAGGCGATCATCAGCGGAATGTCGGCACTCTCGGCAGCGTCGACCATTTGCTCGGCCCGTTCGACAGTCGACTCCATCGGCTTTTCACAGAGTGCGGCCTTGCCGAGGTCTGCGGCCGTCTCGACGTATTCGAGGTGGTAACTGTTGGGCGTACCGATGTACACCGCATCGTAGTCGTCCGCGGCGACACCGTCGTGGAACTGCTCGTAGCTGACGCCGTGCTCGATGTCGTTTTCTTCGGCGAGACGAGTGGCTTTCTCCGCTGAACTGCTCACCAGCGTCGTCACCTCGCCCAACTCCGACTCTCGAATCGCCGGTAGCGCGAGATCGACAGTCCACCAGCCGAGGCCGATCAAGGCGTACCGGACGGTGCCCTCAGTAGTCGTCTGCCACGTCCGCTCCTCGTAGCCATCGATCCAGTTTTTCATCATCGTTCCCACAGTGAGTGAGAACAAAAAACCTTGGATGAACGTCGTAACGAGCGGTCCCCACAGCTCACCACTCATGAGATCGATCGCGGGGTCACACCACACGCGTTTCTTGCTCGTCAGTCCCGAATTTCGGACACGTCGAAGATGGGTTTACAGGTTCCGCCGTTGACGAACGTCTCGAAGGCTTCGTCCGCCTCGAGTAGCGAGAACCGATCGTCGATAAACGTCTCCGCGTCGACAGCACCGCTGTCGATCAGTCGAAGCGCGTTCTCGAAGTCTTGGTAGGTCGACGCGTACGAACACTGGAGGTCGATCTCTGCTCGTACCAGCGGGGAGTACGGCATCGTCGTCTCGCCGGTCTGGCCGATGAGAACTATCTGACCGCCTTTCCGTACGTGTTCGACGCCGGCGGTGAGTCCCGAAGGGTGCCCTGTTGTGTCGAAGACAACGTCGAAGCCGATTCCATCCGTGAGCTCCGTGCGGCGGGCGTCCATATCCGCTTTGGCCACGTTGATCGTCTCAAATCCGAGTTCTTCCGCGAGGGGGAGGCGATACTCCGCGTCCTGACCGACGCCGGAGACGACGACCTCCCCACCCTGTGCTCGCGCGACCTGTGCCGTGAGCAGACCGATCGGTCCAGGCCCCTCGACGAGTACACGGGTGCCGGCGCGGACTCGCGAGTTCCGAATAACGGCGCGGGTGCCGATGCTCGTCGGCTCAACCATCGCCGCGTGTCGCTGTTCGACACTGTCCGGGACCGGATGGAGCGCGTCTTCGGGAACGGCGAGGTACGGTTCGTAGGCCCCGTCGTGGTCGACACCGGTGATAACGGCGTTTTGACAGACGTTCGGTTCACCGATCTCGCACTGATAACAGTCACCACAGCCACGGATCGGCCGTTCAACGACGCGATCTCCAATGTCAAACTTGGTGATGTCGCTGCCGATCTCGACGACGCGCCCGGAGTATTCGTGGCCGATGACGTTCGGAAGTTCCATTCGCTCGAACGCCGACTCGAACTCGTAGATGCCGGCATCGCTCCCGCAGAGTCCGGCGTAATCCACCTCAATGAGTGCTTCGTGCGATTGGAGTTCCGGTTTCTGCCGTTCGATGAGTTCCATTGCGCCGTGGCTGCGGTCGACCTTGGCTAATCCAAGCATACGTCGAAATCGGCATCTTGCCGTATTAAATGATGGTGGTACCGGCTCTGTTGAACCACTCCCGCCATCGTTCACCACGCACGCTTCAGCGGGGGCCGTTCAGGCGGGAATGTGTCTAATGGATCTGATTTCGACGGAGTTGCGGTACTATACTCCCGTTGCGAATTCGTTCCACAAGAGTAATACGAGCTACCACTGGTGTTACTGGTATGGTTGCGTATGAGCATACACCGGTGACAGTCAGTGGAAAACGTGCGGTCGTCATCGGCGGAACGAGCGGGATCGGTCAGGCGATCGCACTCGGGTTTGCCAGTGAGGGGGCGGACGTCATTGCGACTAGTAGAACCGAAAGCGCCGTCGAAGAAACGGCGGCAGCTATCGAAGATCGGGGATCGAACACCGCCCGGGTCACGTGTGACGTGACTGACCCGGAAACGCTCGAGACGGTGCGTGAAACCGCTGAGGACGCCTTCGGCGGTATCGACATCGTTGTCGCTTCGCAAGGGGCCATCTCGCGAAGCTCGGTACGGGCGATCAGCGATGAAGAATGGGACTTCGTCACTGATGTCGCCCTGAATGGCGTCCGACGAATCACCCAAGCGATGGCCCCTGCGATGGACGACGGCGGCTCCATCGTGAACATTTCTTCGCTCGCCGCCCGTCTTTCGATGGCTGACCTGCCCGCCTACACCGCGGCGAAGGGCGGGGTTGAGGCGTTCACGCGCGCGGCTGCGAAGGAGCTCGCGCCAGATATCCGGGTTAATGCGATCGCGCCGGGATTCGTTATTACGCCACAAAACGAGGACACGTACGCCAAGGGAACCGAGAAACGGGCGGCCATCGACGAACGAACCCCGCTAAACCGGGTTGCCGATCGTGAAGAACTAGTCGGTGCGGCGATCTACCTCGCGAGTGACGCGTCTTCATACGTGACCGGCGAGGTACTCACCGTCGACGGGGGCTTTTCGGATAGCGCGTTCTGATAGCTGGATTAGGAGCTACTCGATCAGTGAGTTCGGTCATATTCGTCAGTTTACGGCCGGCGAGGTTACCAGTCGATATCCGTACGCCTGATGAATCCCGTCCAGATCCGATCGGCACCTCCGTAAAACGTCAGCCACGAGGCAATGCCGAAGGCGACCAGTACCGAGCTAAAGAACGCGACGTTCGCGACCACACCGGAAGAGCCCAGCACGAGTACGGCGAAGCGGACCAGAAGGCCCCCGATCACGAACAACGAGAGGTGAAAGACGGCAAAACGGATATACGGGTTCGTCCGCCGCCAGACGTTCCACTGGCGAGTAACGCACACGTACAGTGCCGGGGTGAAAACCAGAAATAGACCGGCAATCTGTCGGAGTTCATCTCCCGCCGTTTCGGACGGTGTGATCGTTGCGCCAATCGACCCCGCGAGCAACCCGAGCCCGATCGCCCACGAGATTGCCACCCCACGATTCATCGGCGGCGCACGACTCATCGGCGGCGCACGGAAGGGATGTGAGACGTCGGTTTTTCCGTTGACCGTAGGGGGGTGCGGGACATGTATGCGAGATTCTGTTCGCTTTGGCCTAAGTGTTTCGAGACTCCCAAGAACCGGTTTGATCACTTGCGGCGTGATCGGAAGCGATCCGCGAACGAAACTCCGGAGTTCCGCCGACACCGACGTCCGAGAGACGGAACAGCGAGCCGGCTCCCTCCCCCTCAGTCGATCGATCTCCTCCGGAAAGCGCTGTCGTTACGTAGAGTTCCTCGTACTCTGGGCCCCCGAACGTAACCGAGGAGACCTTTCTCGCGGGGAGTTCGATCTCCGTGATTTGCTCCCCGTCCGGCGCGTATCGAACGACCTTCCCACCGTTCCAGCGGGCGGACCAGACGTGGTCGTCTGCGTCGACCGTCAGTCCGTCCGGAACTCCGTCATCGGACGTCTCACGGAACGTTCGTCGGTCGGATAGCTCGCCGGTCTCCCGGTCGTACTCAAACGCATAGATCCGTTGCGCCTCCGATTCGGTGAAGTAGAACGTCTCCAGGTCCGCCGAGAACCCCATGCCGTTGGAGATGTCGACGTCCTCGATCACGACAGTCGCGGTTCCGTCGGTGTCGAGTCGGTAGAGATCGCCTAACCTCTCGTCGCCCGGCATCGTCCCACAGAATACTCGCCCTTCCGGGTCCGCGATCACGTCATTGAACCGGGTATCCGCGTCGATCTCCGCGATAATCGTGGAGTCACTGTTGTCGGGGACCAGACGCTCGATCGTTCGCTTGGTAAAGAGAAGAAGCGCCCCGTCAGATTCGATAGTGAATCCGCCGATGGGACGGCCCTCCGTCTCGTAAACCACTTCGTAGGTGTCGTTCAACGGATCGTATCCGAACAGCCGGCCCGCTGGGATGTCAACCCAGTAGAGACGTTCCTCGTCGGGATGCCACAGTGGCCCCTCGCCGGTTCCGTTGTGGGTTTGCGTCACCTGTCTCGATAGAACCATGGATGTACTGCTCGATCAGATCATTTAATTCCTCGTAATGGGAAAGACACTGCGGTAAGTCAGAGTCTATTCCGTCGGATGGCGTCCGTTTGTGACACGCATCTACGATCGAAACCATCCGTTTCAAAATTACATATAATCTATGAGTCTATAATATTATCATATAGAGTATGAATATGACGTATCTCTATTGTGTGTGGATCTATCCGATGCTCCGAGGCTTTTTTGCGGAACAGGCTGATAAGTTCGGTGGCATTGTCGGCCAGAAAGACGATGTCGCTGAGCACATTTATTAACAGATTAAGACAAAATTTGTTCAAGTACATGGATTGTGTTTTAATATCGGATAATCGCCCGATTATCTCCAGATTTTGACGAAACGGATAGCCGGTGTTGTTGATCGCCGATGCGAATATATATCCGATCGACCGCAACGGGATCCGGATACTCACCGTCTACTGACTTCCGGTCGGCTTTTTGAATCCAGTTATTACCTACCTGCGTTTCGCTTAGTAACTAAAACTCTAACTATATATAAAAGTGATATTTCATGGAGTGGTGGCGGCCCGTTCTGCCGCCGTGAGATGTTCCCCTCGTGTCACCACGCGACGTGTTCAACTCAACAGGATCGCCAGCTCGCGCCCGAGAGCGTGACCGAGTCGACCCGCGAGGGTCTCGGCAAACTCGGCGTCAACAGCGTTGATCTCATTCGGTCAGAGTGGGAGTCCACGCTGAAAGCCCACGGCTTTAGCCGTGGGTTAGCTTACTGTGGTTTTCATCCTGATTTTCGCTTACGGTAGCCACTCTCGGGGTCGTCTCGTTGAGAAGTGGTTGCTCGCGGCTTGAACGCGTTGCGTTCTATTGAATGTGGCCTTCGCGGCGCAGCTGGTCGGCGTCTTCGTCGGTGTATCGCCACTCGACGTTGGCCTTTTCGTCTTGCCAATCCCACGGTTCGGCGAGGACGACGTCGCCCTCGTTAATCCACGTTCGATACTTCATGCGGCCCGGAATGCGGCCCAGTCGCGTCTCTCCGTCCACACAGCGGAGGCGGACGTGGTTGCCGCCGAGGTGCTCCGTCACGACGGCGAACACTTCGTCATCTGAGGGCATTCGGAGGTTCCGACGCCCGGATTCTTCGCTCACATTGTACGGTAGAACGCACGGCCGTATAAGTGATTTGAGACGCGGGCGAACGTGTCTCATGCGTGTCAGTCACACACGTATGATGCCCCCAAGAACCTAATCGAGTATATAAAACGTCAACCGTGTCGAGGCGATATCAGTCGATCACTGAGTCGACATCGTCGAATGCGGCATCGATCTGGTCGAACGTCGCCGCCTCCTCGCCGGAGTTGTCGACGACGAGGTGGTCGGTGTCGATCCCGTCGAACAGCTCCTTGAACCGGAGGTGGATGTCGAAGTCCGCGTCACTGATGCCGTCCCGGCGCTCGATTCGGCGTTTCACGACTGACTCTTCACATTCAACTTTTACGAGTTCGAACCCGCGTGCTGCTTCCGTTGCCATCCGTCGGACATCGTGACGGAACCGCTCGTCCGCAAACGTGGCGTCGAGAACGACGGCGTCACCGGCGGAAACCCGATCGCGAGCACGCGCCACCAACTCCTCGTAAACCGCGGCGGTCTCCTCGTCGGAGTAGGTCGGATCCGGGAACAGCTCCTTCCGGATCACATCCGTCCGGAGCACTCGCCCGTCGACGTGGTCGGCGACTCGACGTGCGACTGTCGTCTTTCCGACGCCCGGAAGCCCACAGACGACAACGAGTACGCCAGCGGCAGCCGTCTCCGCGCCAGCCGGGTTGCTGGCGGAGGGGTCGACCGCATCGCTCCCGGCTGTGGTCGTTGGGGGTGGAGAAGCCTCCGTCGTTCCCGCGGTGG
>CAYRWH010000010.1:0-21874 GCA_964427935.1 uncultured Halobellus sp.
TTGGTTACTCCTGTGACTCCGCGCGCTCGGGGTGGAGATCGTCCGCGAGCGGGCTCGTCTCGTCGAATGCGATGACACCCTCGTCGTCCACGTCGACTTTCACGGACGGACGCGTAACGCGTGCGCCGTCGACCGTGATGTGTCCGTGAACGATGAACTGGCGGGCCTGACTCGTCGAAGAGGCGAACCCCTGACGGTACACAACCGTCTGGAGACGACGTTCGAGAAGGTCCGTCACGTCGAGCGACAGGACCGTCGAAATATCGTCGTTGTCGCCGAGGATACCGATCCGACGGAGTCGGGCAACGAACTCCGCGCCTGCGTCCTGTGCGAGTTCGACGTCACCCTGTGCCTCGCCGAGGAGCCGCCGCGCCTCACGACGCATGCGGCGCAGTTCGGACTGTGCTCGCCAGAGTTCCTCTTTGTTCTTCAGGCCGTACCGCGAGAGGAGATCGGACTCCTCGGCGATCCGTTCACCTTGGTACGGGTGATTCGGCGTCTCGTACCCCTTCGTGTTTTTACCGGTGCTCATTCGTCGTCACCCGCGTCGTCTTCCATCTCCTCGCGGATCTCCTCGACGTTGACGCCGATAGTCCCCTCGGTACGTCCGGTGGACTTCGTGCGCTGTCCGCGAACCTTCTGGCCGCGCTTGTGTCGAACGCCTTTGTACGATTCGATCTGCTTCATCCGGTTGATGTCGTGACGACGCTTCTCGCTCACGTCCGTGCCAACGATGTGGGTCGTCTCCCCGGTGAAGAAGTCGTTCTGTCGGTTAGTCATCCACGACGGGACGTGGTCCTCGAGGTTCTCGGTGATGTCGACCACCGTCTCGATCTCCTCCTCGTCGAGGAGACCGAACGTGGCGGTTCGGTCTACACCGGCTTCCTCGGCGACCAGTCGCGCCGTGCGCGTGCCGATTCCGCTGAGTTCAGATAGGCTTCGCTCGACCGTCTTCGTCCCGTCGAGGTCCGCGTCCCCGATCCGAACGAAGTACTGGAGGTTTTCCGCCTCCTCTTCGGTCAAGTCGTCCTGTGATTCTTCCGTGCTCATGTGTTGATCGCAGTGAGTCCTACCGGCGCGAATCCGGCGGTACTCGGTCGGTTCGAGCGTTGCGGCGGGGATTCGAACCCCGGAGGCAGTGACGCCACAGAGTTAGCAACCCTGCGCCTTGGGCCAGGCTTGGCTACCGCAACTCGCGTCGTATCGTCGCCCTTGCGGACTCGGGACCCAGCGCCCCTACAGTTCGTGCGTTCGTACGGTCCACCTTTCGGTACTTAAACATCACGAAAGCCACGGGGGGCTGTGTCCGGTTACCACGGGGCGAGACAGGCGTCAACGCCCGGATCCGGAATTGACGAGGATCGCGGCCAAAATGGTGGTGTTACTCGGGTGTCAGACGGGCATCGGATCCCGCGCATGAGGCACCTCGCCCAACGCTCAGCGACTTCCGTTTGGCGTACAGTTTAGTGGTCCGCGGGGGAGGGATCGAACATGAAGGCCGTCCAGTTCAACGCTCACGGCGATCGCGACGTGATCGAGTACGGCGAGTTCCCCGATCCTGAACCCGCCCGTGGAGAGGTGCTCGTCGACGTGAAAGCGGGCGCACTGAACCACCTCGATGTCTGGACGCGACGCGGGCTTCCGGGGATCGACGTGGCGATGCCGCATATTCCCGGCAGCGACGCGGCCGGGGTCGTCGAGGCGGTCGGTGAGGACGTGACCCGGTTCGAGCCGGGCGACCACGTCGCCGTGAGCGCGGGTGTCGCCTGTGGCGAGTGTGAGTTTTGCCGTGCCGGCGAGGCGTCGCTGTGTACGTCTTTTCATATCATCGGCGAGCACGTGCGCGGTGTCCACGCCGAGCGCGCGGCCGTGCCCGCTGACAACCTCGTCCAGGTGCCCAAAGGTGTCGACTGGGAGGTTGCCGGCTCCGTTTCGCTCGTCTTTCAGACCGCGTGGCGGATGTTACAGACCCGTGCCGACATCGAGGCCGGCGAGACGGTGCTCGTGCTCGGCGCATCGGGCGGTGTCGGCCACGCGGCGGTCCAGATCGCGGATCACGCCGGCTGCGAGGTGTTCGCGACTGCCTCAACCGAAGAAAAGCTCTCACATGCCGAAGAGTGTGGGGCTGACCACGTCATCGATTACGAAGCGAACGATTTTGCCGAAGAAATCGCCGAGCTGACGGGTAAACGCGGCGTCGATGTCGTCGTCGATCACGTCGGCGAAGCGACCTATCCGAACTCGTTGAAGTCGCTGGCGAAGGGCGGTCGACTCGTCACCTGTGGTGCGACCACCGGTCCGAATCCCGACGCTGGGCTCAACCGTATTTTCTGGAACCAACTATCCGTGATCGGCTCTACGATGGCAACGCCCGGCGAGGTTGACGACGTTCTGGATCTGGTCTGGGACGGCACCTTCGAGCCGCGGATCCGCGAGACGCTCCCGATGAGCGAGGCGGCACGGGCACACGAGCTAATAGAGAACCGTGAGGGCTTTGGCAAGGTAGTGGTAACACCCGACAGTGAGTTCTGAAACCGACACGGACGGCGGATACGTCCACACGCCGGAGGGCGAAACCGCCGGGAGCGAGCCGCCAGACGACCCGGATGCCGACGGCGATTCGGCGGCCGACGCGGCGGAGTCAACTGCCGAGGACGTGGAACCCGACGCCGACGGGTTCGGACGAAAGGGGTGGGTCCTAACGGGTGTTCTTCTGACGTGCGTACTCGTAATTCCCGGAATCATCTACGCGTACCCGTACGTGGCCGGGTCGTTCGGGCTCACCTTCTTCGGGACGTATCTGGTGCTCCCGCTCATCCCAGCGCTGCTGCTCGGACTCGTCGCTGTCTGGTCGATGACCGCGGCGACTGCGGATACATGACCGCGGCAACTGCGGATAGATGACCCAGCAACTCCGTGATAGCACGAAACCGAACTCGGTGGCATCACGGAACCGAACGGCAACCGTTTTGAACGGCCCTTCCGCATGAGGAATATGTTGATCACCGTCTCCGGCCCGCCGGGCAGCGGGAAGAGTACGAACGCCGCGGGGCTCGCTGCGGCGCTTGATCTCGATCACGTCTCTGGCGGCGACATCTTTCGTGAGATGGCCGCCGATCGCGGGATGACGCCCGTCGAGTTCAACGAACATGCGGAAAACGACGCCGACATCGATCGCGATCTCGACCGCCGGCTTCACGAGGTCGCGACCACCCAAGACGGAGTTATCCTCGAATCACGCCTCGCTGGGTGGCTCGCGGCTGATCACGCAGATCTGCGCTTCTGGTTCGATGCCCCCGTCGACGTCCGTGCCGAACGGATCGCCGACCGCGAGGGCAAGTCTGTCGACCGTGCCCGCGAAGAGACCGTTCGCCGGGAAACCTCCGAGCGGAAACGGTATCTCGAGTACTACGACATCGATATTGGTGACCTCTCTATATACGACGCCGCGTACAACACCGCCCGATGGCCCCCCGAGGAGTTCCTCGGCGTGCTCGTCGCGACGGTGGAGGCGTACGACGCCGACGTCGACGAGGGAAAAGTTCCGATCGAGGGCGTCTCACACGGGTTTTAAACCAGACACCGATGTCACAAACACCCACGAGTCCCTCAGGATGACGACCGATCCGAGCCCCGCCGCGGACCCGCTTCGACCCCCACCGAGCGAGCGTTCCGTTCCGGAACTGCTCCGCTTCGGCGTTGTCAACGTCGACAAGCCCGCCGGCCCCTCCTCACATCAGCTCTCGGCGTGGGTGCGCGACGCCATCAACGAGACGCTTGAGACGCTTGCCCCCAACGGTGCCCGGATCGATGGTGTCGCTCACGCTGGGACCCTCGACCCGAAAGTCACGGGCTGTCTCCCGACGCTCACAGGGACTGCGACCCGGGCAGCGCAGGTTTTTTTAGAGGGATCGAAAGAGTACGTCTCCGTGCTGGAACTTCACGGTCCCGCTCCGGCTGACTTCCGTGAGGTCGCCGCTGAGTTCGAGGGACCGATCTATCAGAAGCCTCCACGCAAGAGCGCCGTCACTCGCCGGCTTCGAACGCGGACGATCCACGACCTCGACGTGCTTGAACTCGAAGAACGGCGCGCACTGCTCCGGATCGGTTGTGAGTCCGGGACGTATATTCGCAAGCTCTGTCACGACCTCGGGCTCGCAGCGGGCGTCGGTGCGCATATGGGTCACCTCCGTCGAAGCGCGACCGACCCGTTCGACGACTCTGACCTCCACACGCTTCAAGACCTGATCGACGCGCTCGCGTGGGCAGAAGAGGACGACGAGACGCTCTTGCGAGAGGTTGTCCGCCCTGCTGAGGAGGCGCTTACCCACCTCCCATCGGTGACGATCGCGCCGTCCGCCGCGCGCTCGGTTGCCACCGGTGCCGCCGTCTACGCGCCCGGCGTGATCGCCATCGACGACCGACTGCCGAGCGACACGGAGCAGATGGATGCCGAGAACGCCCCGCTCGTGGCCTGTTACACGCCTGAGGGCACAGTGGTTTGTCTCGGTCGGTTCGTCGGGGACCCCGACGCCGAGTCGGGAACCGTCGTCTCGCTCGAACGAGTACTCGTGTGATCGGCCGATTTCGGTCGATCAGAGGCCGGTCGTCGTTCCGCGACGGGGCTTTTATTCCTCGGGACCGTACTCACTCCCGTGATCCACGTCACTCGCGACCTGTTGACGGTGTTGCTCGACCACGCCGCCGACCGTGACCCGGCCGCGGTGAACCTCCAGCTGTCGGCGACGCGCGCCCGCGAGTTCGACGAGGACCTCGGGATGGACCCAGAGACACCGGTGTTGACGCACTTCACCCTCGCCGATGTCGGCGGGTCGGTAAACGCGGTGTTCGGAGTCGACCTCGGCACCCCTGCCGGCCGGGGGCGAGCACGGTTCCTCTCACACCCGAACGGTCGACTCGGTCTCTCGAAGACGGACGACCTCGCCGCGGTCGTGATCGTTGCTGTCCCCCCATACGATGACGACCACGTCGCTGCGTTCGACCGCGCCGGCGACGGGATAGAACTTGTCGTCCTCGACGCAATCCCGCCAGAGGAGTCCGTTCCGGAGTGATATCCACGCTGTGCGGGTCAGCCTGGATCCGGAGTGTACCCCGTGGAGAGGGCCGAACGCTGCGGTCGAACGGGGACTGCGTTCGGCGAGTCGCGAACCCGAGGTTAAAGACCTCTGAGACGGTACGGAACGTCGATGGCAGCACGGCCACCCGGCGGCGGCGGATCCTCCGAACCGGAGGCGATCGAGTTCGGCATCGCCGCGCTTGATGCCCGGATAGAGGAGGCAGAGGTGTCGTTCCCGGCGACGAGCGAGGAAATCGTCGACGCGCTTGGGGATCCGGCCGTTCCGTACGACGCGAAGGGTCGAACAATCGAACTGAGAGAGGCGATGGATCGGCTTCCACAGTCGGAGTTCGAAAACGAGACGGAGCTACTCGACGCGCTGTATCCGGTGTTCGACGAGGCGCGGCGGAGCAGCGGCGGGTTCCTCGACGGGCTTCGGGACGCCCTTCCGTTCTGAGCCGGAGCGGACCTTAGGTCGCTTGTTTTTCCGGCTCGGGGTCGTGTTCCGTTTGCTCGGAGCCGGTATCGAGCCGTTCGATGATGTCGTTGACGAGTACGACATCACCGACCGCGCGCACCCACCGGTAGGGAACGATGACGCCGGTGTTCCCGCTTACACGTCCCGCGAACAGTTCGTGGTTGAGTTCCGCGAGCGCGAGCCCAGTCACGGCGCGGGCGTCGAGATCCAAGCGGACATCCTCGATCTCGCCCACGAACATTCCGTTGTTCGAGTACACCTCTCGACCGACCAGCGACGTGATCTCTTCAGGAGTAGGGTTCATACCTCGTATCCTCTCAAGCGCGCCTAATAAGCGTTCGTTGTCGAACGACACACGTCTGACACCACTGTGTCGGACCACGGCACCCTCCGTCCCGCGTTGTGCGCGAGTCGGTCCACACACGGTCACGCTGGCCCCGACCTTCCGGGGGAACCGCATCTCCGATCCCCGAGGACACCCCCACGTGTTTTTACCGGTTCGACCATGAGATTGTGACATGGCGACACACTCCTCGGAGTCGGCTCCCGATCCACGCGACGGGAGCGACTTCGATTACACCGGCGGGGGGACGGAGCGCCCCGACCTCGTCGACGCGCTCGAAGATCGGGTCGCGGGTGAGGTACGGTTCGACGACTACTCCAGACAGCTGTACGCGACGGACGCCTCAGCCTACGAGGTGACGCCGATCGGCGTCGTCTTTCCGGAGTCGACGGCGGATGTCGCCGCGGTCCACGAGTACTGTTTCGAGGAGGGGGTCCCAGTGTTACCCCGTGGGGGCGGTACGTCGCTCGCGGGTCAGACGGTCAACGAGGCGGTCGTTCTCGACCTCACTCGGGAGATGGACGGGATCCTCGAAACGAACGTCGCGGACCGGACGGCCCGCGCGGAGGCCGGTGCGTACATCGGCGACCTCAACGGGGCGGTTGCCGACGCAGGACTGAAATTCGCACCCGATCCGGCGTGGCGAGACAAGTCGGCGGTCGGCGGCGCGATTGGCAACAACACAACCGGCGCACACTCGCTGAAGTACGGGAAAACCGACCACTACATCGAGGAAGCCGAGGTCGTCCTCGCGGACGGGACGGTGACGACGTTCGGCGAGGTCGCCGTCGAAGACCTCCGGGAGTCTGCCGACCCCGAGAGCGACGAGTTGCTGCCGCGGATCCATGCTGACGTGGTCCGGATCCTCGACGAGGAGGCGGAGGCCATCGACGATCGGTTCCCGGAGATGAAACGGAACGTCTCCGGATACAACCTCGACCGCCTGCTCGCGGAGTACCGCGGGGAATACGGCGAAGAAGGCGTCGTCAACCTCGCGCGCCTGCTCGCGGGCAGCGAGGGGACGCTCGCGACCGTGACCGAGGCCACCCTCTCGCTCGTAGAGATCCCGGAGACGAAAGCGGTCGCGCTGCTCACCTACGACGACCTGCTCGACGCGATGGAGGATGTCGCGCCGATCCTCGAACACGACCCCGCAGCCGTCGAGGTGATGGACGATGTCCTCCTCGGGTTGGCTGCCGACACGACCGAGTTCGCCGACGTGGTGGCGACGCTCCCCGAGGGTACCGACTCAGTTCTCCTCGTCGAGTTCTACGCCGAGAGCGACGCGGCCGGGCGACAGAAGGTGGCCGACCTCGTCGCCGATCGGGTCGTCGAAGCGACTGGCGGCGCGTTGACGGCGGCGGATCCGTCGTCCGACGCCGCGACGACGACTGACCAACCGCTCCGCGCAGTCGACGCCATGGAGGCACACGACCCTGAGCGGCGCGAGCAGTTCTGGAAGATGCGGAAATCAGGCCTTCCGATCCTGCTGTCGCGGACCACCGACGAGAAACACATCGCTTTCATCGAGGACTGTGCGATCCCGCCCGAACACCTCCCCGAGTACACTCGGGAGTTCCAAGAGATCCTGGACGACCACGACACGTTCGCTTCCTTTTACGCACACGCCGGTCCGGGCGTGCTCCACATCCGACCGCTGATCAACACGAAAGACGTCGAGGGTGTCGAGACGATGGCGGAGATCGCTGACCGAGTGACGGACGCGGTCGTCCGGCTCGGCGGGTCGGTGTCGGGAGAGCACGGCGACGGGCGTGCCCGTACCCAGTGGAACCGGAAGCTCTACGGCGACGACCTCTGGGCGGCGTTTCGCGGCCTCAAAACCGCCTTCGACCCCGACTGGCTGCTCAATCCCGGTAGCGTCTGCGGCGATGTCGACATGACGGAGAACCTGCGGTTTGACTCCGAGTACGAGGCCGACGCCGGCTTCGACCCCGCGATGGAGTGGGCAAACGAGAACGGGATGCAGGGGATGATCGAACTCTGTCACGGCTGTGGCGGCTGTCGCGGTCCACAGGAAACGACGGGCGGCGTGATGTGTCCGACGTATCGCGCGTCGGAAGAGGAGATCCAGTCGACGAGGGGACGCGCGAACGCACTTCGTGGGGCCATCTCCGGCGATCTGCCGGACGATCCGACGACCGACGAGTTCGTCACCGAGGTGATGGACCTCTGTGTTGGCTGTAAGGGGTGTGCGAAGGACTGTCCGAGCGGCGTCGACATGGCGAAGCTGAAAACCGAAGTCGAACACACACACCACGAGGAGCACGGCGTCGACCTCCGAACTCGGCTGTTCGGGGAGTTCGAACGGCTCGCCCCGCTCGGATCCCTGTTTGCGCCGGTGTCAAACCTCCCGAACAAGGTTCCCGGGATGGGCGCGTTGTTGGAAAAAACACTCGGAATCGCAAGC
Source organism: uncultured Halobellus sp. (assembly GCA_964427935.1). Lineage (GTDB taxonomy): Archaea > Halobacteriota > Halobacteria > Halobacteriales > Haloferacaceae > Halorubrum. The sequence continues at coordinate 8,327 of CAYRWH010000010.1, forward strand.
GAGCGCGACCTCCCGACGTTCCGCTCAGAGAGCCTGATCGACTGGTTCGACGCCCGTGGCGGGCCCGCCGTCTCGCGCGCTGCGGCCGACCGCGACGTCATGCTGTTCCCGGACGTGTACACAACCTACACCAGCCCCGGCGCCGGCAAGGCGGCAGTGCGCGTGCTTGAGGCCGCGAACTGCCACGTTCGTATTCCAGACGTGACGGGAAGCGGTCGCCCGCCGCACTCGAAGGGACTGTTGAATCGCTCACGCGCTATCGCCCGCGAGACGGTTAGAACGCTCGCTCCAGACGCCGAGAACGGCTGGGATATCGTCGTCGTCGAGCCGTCCGACGCTGTCATGCTCCAGTCGGACTATCACGACCTCCTCGCGGGCAGCGCAAGCGACGTACCGGACGCACACGTCGAGGTGCTCGCGGACAACACATACGGCATCATGGAGTACGTCGACGCGTTTCGACTCGACGAGTCGCTCGGATTCGACGCGCCGGGCGAGACGCTGACCTACCACGGCCACTGTCATCAGAAGGCGACACAAAAAGACCACCACGCGGTCGGCGTGCTCCGCCGAGCCGGCTACGGTGTCGACCCCCTCGACTCCACGTGTTGTGGGATGGCCGGGTCGTTCGGCTACGAGGCCGAACACCACTCGATGAGTACGGCGATCGGATCGATCCTCTTCGATCAGGTCGCCGACAGCGACGGCGATGTCGTCGTCGCGCCCGGCGCGTCGTGTAGCAGTCAACTGAAGGAGCGCGAGGGAGCAAGCGAGGAGCCGCCTCACCCGGTTGAGAAGCTCGCCGCCGCGCTCGGGTGAACTTCTGGAAGAGTTTCATTACACCGGTGTGGTTCCATGACGGCAGAACCCCCCGTTCGTCGCGGAACCGCTCCGTCACCGCCCCGACCGACGCGCTCGGTTCCGTCACCAGCCATCCGGAGTCTCTACTCGGCTTCGTGCGCGCTCACGGCGTCGGTCTAGAAGCGACCGTATTCCCGCTCCGGGACCGCCTTCGATTGGCCACCCCTTTGTACGCCACTGCGGTGGCTCCGGAGCGAACGACGGACAAGAGCCGGCACACTCCCGTGCGGTCGGAAGTCGACCTTTTGCGGCACAGTGGGGGACGAGCCCGCGGCCGGCCCGCCGAAGCTCGAAGTGCTGGCAGTCCGGGCGCATCGTGTCGTGATACGACCGCCAGCCCTTCCCGTATGCTCGCTCCGCGATCTCGAGTCGTCGGGTGACCGTTTCCGGGTCGCGATCGTCGTCCCCGTTCGACACGAGGTCGCTCGGCAGCCACTCCACGGTCGCGGCGTCGGAATTACCGGTAACAGCACCGTCGTTGGCGGTCGAAGCTTCGGCGTCGGTGGTCGAAGCCTCGGCGTTGGCGGCGACAGAGCCGGTGGTACCCTCCTCGAATCGCGTCGTCAAGATCCCAGCTTCGACGGGCATCGATCGGAGGAGCGCTGGCTCGACCCGTCCTCCAGTCGACTCGGTCGCCAGCCACACCTCGTCGGCGAGCCCGGCGTCGACATCGTGGGCCAACTGGTCTGCGAGCGCGTCAGCAGCGGACCGGTCGAGATCTGGTTTGTTCTCTATCGCGACGATCCGCTCTACCCAGTCAGGGTACGGTCGAATCCGGCGGAGTTCGATTCGGTTACCCTGTCGCCGGGTCGCAATCAGGTCGCGGTCGGCAGCACGGTGGACCGCCTGCCGGACGTATCGCCACGGGTATCCGGGATCCGGCAGCGCGTCGCGATACCACGCCCAGTCGGCGGGGGCGTGCCGCACAACGTGAAGCAGGTCGGAATCGATCGTCCGCTCCCCGAACTGCCTGCGGGCCGCGAACGCCGCCGGGTCGACCTCGATAACGACTGTGTCCCACCGTCGTTCGCGGGTGCCGAGCTGTCTGGAGACGATCGCGGGTCGGGGATCGGCACCGGGGTACCAAGCCAATTCGGCGTATCGGCAGACGAGTAGCTCGTAGCCGAACTCGGCGTCGAGGATCACGAGCAGTGATCGGGTCGGTGTCGGTACATCGGTGGTGAATATGGGACGACGCGTTTCAGGGCGCGTCAGACGTAGTCGCCGTCGGCCTCGTCCTGTAGCTCATCGAGGTACTCGTGGGCCTCCTCGAGAATCTCACGGGGGCCGTCCTGCGTGATCGTGTTTATCGCCTGCTCGTAGTCGCGCCACTGGAGATCTCGGTGCTCTTTCGAGAGCTCGGCGCTGGCCTCGAATGAGCGCGCAATGAACAGGTGGACCGTCTTGTGTATCGTGTTGCCACCGGCCTCGAACACGTAATCGTACTCTCGTCTAAAGCCGTCGATAAGCCGGAAATCCTCGATCCCGGCCTCCTCCGACACCTCTCTGATCGCCGTCTGCTGGAGCTCCTCGTCCCCCTCGATCCCGCCTTTGGGGAACTCCCAGTCCCCCGGTCGGCTCTTCAGGAGCAAGTACTCCCGTTCGCCGCGGGTGTCGCGGAAGAGGATGGCTCCAGCGCTTGTCGCTTCGACCGTCATTACCCTCGGGTAAGCAACCACCCCTAAAGAGGGTGTCGGACTTGCCGGTTCCTCGCCCGTCTCCGGCGCTCTCGACCGATCTGCGGCCTCCCATCTCCGTCGAGGGTCGTCCGCCGAGACCGCTCATCCGCTGGCCACCCGCCACATCCGTCGGTAGATGCGTTTTTACGCCTCGGGAATCCACCCACGTGTATCTCCCAGCCATGACTTTCGTCACGAAACTCTCGTTCGCCTCCGGCGACCGCGACGTACTCGCCGAGACGGTCGAGGAACTCAAAACTGACCTCGAACGCAAAGGTGCGGAGTGTAAGGGGCCTCACGCCTCACCGGCCGAGACCGTCCGCGTTCCACAGTACAAGCGGCTCCGCGCCGGCGACGAGTTCTCGCCATGGAGCTACTCGGTTTATAAAAGGTCGATGGAGATCCACGGGGCAGACGACATTGCCCGCGACGTGGTCGGCCGCGATTTCGCCGACTCGATCCACGTCGAGGTCGAGGTTGATCAAAAGAAGCCGCTCGGACACCGACGGGATTGACATCTGCCCCGCCCGCAGGGCTTTCTTTAATTTTCTGTAGCCGTCGCCATCGCTCGTAGAGCTCACTTTTGTCAGAAGCCGGAGCAAAAACCGTGGCACCGCCGGAGCGCTCTTTTATACCTCGTCCATCGAGATCCGAATATGGACTCGACCGAATCCGAATTGCGTCTCGGCACCGCGAGCGCTGCGCCCGGTGAACTCGACCGCGGCTGGCTCGATATCGCTGACTTGCCGACCGGCACGCCCGAGCGACTCCCTGTGATCGTCGCCAACGGCTCCGAGCCCGGACCGACTCTCTGGCTGACCGGTGGCGTTCACGGTGACGAGGCGACAGGGGTCGCAGTCGTCCTCGACACGATGGCGGCGCTGTCACGTCCGGATCCCGACGGCACTACCCCGCTCGACACCGCATCCGGCGGGATCGTCGCGGTTCCGGTCGTCTCTCCCGCCGGACTGCGGCGAAACGCCCGTCATACCTATTACGACGACGAGGACCCCAACCGGCACTTCCCCGACGCCGACGTAGAGTCTGCCCGCCCCCCAACGCTTCAAGAGCGGATCGACACCCGTCTCTACGAGGTGATCGTCGGAAGCGCCGATGAAAACGACAACCTGTCGACCGATTTGGTCGCCGCCGACGCGCTGATCGACTGTCACACCGCGGGGGTCGACAGCGAGCCGTTCGCCATCCGTGATCGGGTGCTGTACGGCGATCGCCGGACAGAAGATGGGGCGCACGAACTCGCCGGAACCCTCGACGCAATTGTCGACGCGTTCGGCTTCCCGACGCTGACAGAGTACCCGGCAGCAGAGTACGTCGAAGAGAACCTCCAGCGGTCGCTTGCGGGAGCCGTCCTTAACGAGGCTGGGATCCCGGCATTTACCGCTGAACTCGGAAGCCACAGCGTTGTTGCCGACCGGCTCGCGACCGGTGGCGTTGCCGGTGCGGTCGCAGTCGCGTTCGAACTCGGGATACTCGACAGCAGCCGCATCTCGGACCGAGTCGGTTCCCCGAGCGATTACATCGAGCCGTCTCCCGTCGAGTTCCCAGTGCGACGGTATCGCGGCCCGACGAGCGATGTCGCCGGGCTCGTCCGACACCGCGCCGATGCCGGGGACCGCTTCACCACCGGCGACACTCTCGCGGAGGTCGTTGCTGCGAACGGAACGCCTGTTGAGACGATTCGTGCCGACCACGACGGGTACGTGATCGCACGAACCGAGGGGCTGGCCGTCTACGAGGGTGACCCGATAACGAGTCTCGCGATCCGCGACGACGGCGACCTCGTTGTCCCCCGAGAGAACGACGACGGGAGCGAGTGAAACGAAGTCCTTAATTACCGGACGGCCATTCTTCGACTTGCGACCTGGGACCGTGGGGTAGTGGTATCCTATGCGGATGGGGTCCGTATGACCTGAGTTCGACTCTCGGCGGTCCCATTTTTTATACCGCGCTTCGGTCGGGGAGCACCCGCCGTGATGGTCCGCGTCGTGTTTTCCCCGTCGAACAACCGAGGATCGGTTCGGTCAGTCGTGTGTCTGCTCCACGGACGGCTCGACACGATATAGCCTGTCGAACGGGATGTATCCGACCTGCTCATCAGACTTTTGTCTACGATTCTTACGGTTGCTACTCGGAAACAATATATAAATTTCTTCGTCCGACCACGTCGACGTTCGCTCCCTGAACCCGACAGGGTGTGTCGCGTGTCCCGGGTTGTTCCTCAGTCGGTCGAAATCAGCATGGCTCACTCGCCGGATACCGTACCTATTTCAACGATACGCCGACTCCTTCCAGTAGATGAGTCCGTCGAGCGCGGACGACGGTCAGCTGACGATCCGGGGAGCGTCTCCGCTACCGGCCGTTCTCCTTACGACCGGTGTGCTCGTCGCGCTGATCGCGGTCGCGCAGGCGGCGTTCACGCTCAGTGAGGGACGACCCGTGTTGGAGGCGCTGCTCGATCTCGTGTTCATTGCGACCCCGGGGGTCGCATTCGGGTATACCGGATACTGGCTCCCGCGATCGGAAGTCTCCCGGGTCCACTATCCACGGATCGTCGCCTGGATGCTCGGTGGCGTCCTCGTGATGTTTGGGTTCATCTTCCTTAGAGACCTCCATCCTGGCGTTACTGCCGAGTGGTCAGTTGGGACCCAAGCGATCGCGTTGACGATCGGCTCCGTGGGTGGACTCATGATTGGGGTCCAAGAGACCCGGGCAACGATACGAACCGCCCAGTACGAGGACCGTCAGACCGAGTTGGAGAAACGAACGGCCGAGTTGGAGGAACGGACAGCCGAGTTGGAAGCGAACGAGCGAGAGCTTGAGCGACAGAACGACAAACTGGAGCGGTTCGCCAGCGTCGTCTCTCACGACCTCCGGAACCCGCTATCGGTGGCTCAGGGGAACGTCCAATTGATCCGCGAGGAGTATGACATCGACCGGCTCGACACGGTGTCGGACGCACATGACCGAATGGAGACGTTGATCGAGGACATCCTGACACTCGCTCGACAGGGTGACACGATACGCGATGTTGACCCAGTCGAACTGCGGACACTGTGTCGAGCCTGCTGGGAGCAGGTCGCCACTGGAGACGCAACGCTGTCCATCGATGACCCGCCGACGGTGATGGCGGATCGCGACCGCCTCAGGCAGTTGCTTGAGAATCTGTTTCGGAATAGCGTGGAACATAGTTCCACGGACAGTCGGACGGAGTCCGACGATAGCGTCGAGCACGGCTCGACTAAAAGCCGGGCAAAGCCCGGCGATAGCGTAGAACATAGTTCCACGGACAGTCGGACGGAGTCCGACGATAGTGTCGAGTACGCGGGAGAGAGTCTCACGGTGTCCATCGGTACGCTCGACGACGGGAGCGGGTTCTACGTCGCCGACAACGGCCCCGGGATCCCCGAGTCACAGCGCGACCGCGTCTTCGAAAGCGGCTACACGACCAGTGACTCCGGCACCGGGTTCGGGCTTGCGATCGTCGCGGAGGTCGCCGAGGCACACGACTGGAGCGTTCGGGTCACGGAGGCCGATGGTGGGGGCGCTCGGTTCGAGATCACTGACGTTACGTTTGCCGAGTAGCCGTCTCGGAGCCGAAGCCGAATCGGCTCTCCACTTCCGGTCGGACCACGGTGATTGAAACGATCGAAGACCGACCCGCCTGTATGGATCAGATCTACGCCCCGTGGCGGATCGAGTGGGTGGAACGCGACGAGGATCCGATTGATGGCTGCCCGTTCTGTGTCCTTCCGGAGCGGACAGACGCTCGTGAGGCGCTCGTCGTCGCCCGCAGCGACCACAACTTCGTCCTGCTCAACAACTCGCCGTACAACCCGGGACACGTGATGGTGATCCCGGACGCTCACGTGAACGACTGGGGAGATCTCGACGACGAGACGATGCTGGATCACGGTCGGCTCAAGGCTGCGACGTTGGCGGCGGCCCGTCGAGGAGTCGACCCCGAGGGGTTCAATACGGGGCTCAACCTCGGCGGTGCGGCCGCCGGCGGCTCGATCGATCACCTTCACACGCACGTGGTCCCGCGGTGGGTAGGCGACACGAATTTCATGCCCGTCGTTGGCGACACGAAAGTGATAGTTGAGGCGGTTGACCGGACCTACGGCCATCTCCACGAGGCGTTCGCGGCCGGTGACCACGTCGTCGACGCGGGCGACGCGGAGTCGGGTGATGCGGTCCGGCTCTCGTTTGACGAATAAAAAAAGACGGCTTTCGTTTGATGCGTGACGTGACGCGGCTCTCGTTTGGTGAGTGCCGCGACGTGGTCGGTTCGACGACCGGGATCTGCGGCGACGCTCGGAACGAATACGCCTAGTTCCCGTCACCCAGTTTGGTCTCGCCAACCGCATCGTGTCCCTCGATAGTCTCGGTTCCCCCCATGTAGGGTCTGAGCGCCTCGGGGACGGTGACCGTTCCGTCCTCGTTCTGGTAGTACTCTAGGATTGCGACCACGATCCGCGGAATCGCGAGCCCCGATCCGTTGAGCGTGTGAAGGAACTCCGCGGACTCGTGGTGTTCCTCCCGGAAGCGGATCCCAGCCCTGCGCGCCTGGAACTCTTCGAAGTTCGAGACTGAGGAGACCTCCAACCACCGACCGCCCTGCTCGGGGCCCTCGTCCATATCGTCTGCGGGTGCCCACACCTCGATATCGTACTTTTTCGCCTGAGTGAATCCGAGGTCACCGGTACACATCTCTAGGATTCGGTAGGGGAGTTCGAGGCGGCGTAGCACCTCCTCAGCTTCGTCAACAAGTTCCTCGAAGCGCTCGTTGCTCTCCTCGGGCCGGACGAAATTCACCATCTCCACCTTGTTGAACTGGTGGACGCGGACGATTCCACGTGTCTCCGTGCCGTGTTCGCCCGCCTCCTGCCGGAAATTCGGCGTGTACGCCTGATATTTAAGCGGGAGGTCCTCGCTGAGCAGGATCTCGTCGCGGTGGAGGTTCGTAACCGGCACCTCCGCAGTTGGGAGGAGCCAGAGGTCGTCGTCGTCGTACGTCTCTTCGTTCGTGCCCTCGACACGGTAGGCGTCCTCAGTGAACTTTGGCAGCTGTCCGGTACCTCGCATCGACGCGGAGTTGGTCGGGATCGGCGGAAACACGTCGTGATACCCCTGCTCGCGGTGTACGTCGAGCATGAACTGGATCAGTGCGTGTTCGAGCCGCGCGCCGTCCCCCTTCGCGACGTAGAAGCCGCCGCCGGCGACTTTCGCGCCACGCTCAAAGTCGAGTATCTCCAACTTCTCGCCCAGATCGTAGTGGGGCTCCACCTCGTCGGGAAGCTCTCGGAGGTCGTCGAACCCCTCGCGGCGGCGCTCGACGTTCTCGGACTCGTCTTCGCCGACGGGCACCGACTCTTGTGGGATCTGCGGCAGTTCGAGGAGGGATGTTTCAAGTTCAGCCTCCAGCTCGTCGGCGCGTTCTTCGATCTCCTGTAGCTCCGATTTGAGCTCCTGGGAGCGTTCGATCGCCTCCTCGGCGTCGGCCTCCTTGCCGGCCTGTTTCAATTCGCCGATCCGCGAGGAGACCTCGTTGCGCTCGTGACGGAGGTCGTCGCCGCGGCCTTTGAGTTCCCGCCACTCTTCGTCGATGTCGAGTATCCGGTCGAGATCCACGTCGACGCCCTTGTTTGCGAGCGCCTTGCGCACCGTCTCGGGGTTCTCCCGGACGTACTGTCGAGATAGCATTGACCGAGGATTCCGCCGGACGACTCAAAACCGTATCGGAGCGTCGTGATCGAGTCACACGGTGGGACAGGCTGCCGAGTGACGTGGCGTCGCGTTCTGGGAGGTGGTGACACAAGCAAACCGGCACGATTTATGTTGGAGGCGGAATCCTTCCAGCCATGTTGCTCACGGGTGCGGAGCTGGCCGACGGGCGGGTCCGCGATGTCCGGATCCGAGACGGGGTCATCGAGGCGGTCGAACCGACGAACACGGGACTTGACCCCGCTGATGGCGAGCGCGTCATCGACGCACGAGGCCGGCACCTCCTTCCGGGCGCGATCGACATCCACGTCCACTTTCGGGAGCCGGGTGGGAGCCACAAAGAGACGTGGGAGTCGGGGTCGAAGAGCGCGGCCGCCGGCGGCGTCACGACTGTCGTTGACCAGCCGAACACCTCGCCGCCGACCGTCGACGGCGACGCGTTCGACCAGAAGGCAGCGCTCGCCGCTGATTCGCTCGTTGATTACGGCATCAACGGTGGAGTCACCGCAGAGTGGGACCCGGAGAGTCTCTTCGATCGTCCGCTCTTTGCGCTCGGTGAGGTCTTTTTAGCCGATTCGACCGGCAAGATGGGAATCGACCTCGAACTATTCGAGGACGCACTCAGAGAGGCGACCACCCGGAACGTTCCTGTCACGGTTCACGCGGAGGACGCGACGCTGTTCGACGAGTCTTCCCTCGACGGCGATCTCGGTGGTGTTGGCATCGCCGCGAACGCCGACGCGTGGTCGGCCTACCGTACCGCGGAAGCTGAGGAAGCGGCTGTGAAACGGGCATTGAATGCGGGTGTCGAACGCGACGCACAGGTACACATTGCGCATACGTCGACGCCTGAAGGGATCGACGCGGTCGTCGAGGCCCGGAAGGCGATTGACCTCGACCGCGACGACGCAGTTCCCGCACTCACCTGTGAGGTGACTCCGCATCACCTCTTTTTATCTCGCGAAGACGCCGGACGTCTCGGCACGTTCGGTCGTATGAATCCCCCGTTGCGCTCGGAGGAGCGCCGACGCGCTGTCTTCAAACGGCTGCGCAACGGCGACGTAGACGTGGTCGCCACCGATCACGCACCGCACACCGTCGAGGAGAAGCGGCGAGGACTCGTCGACGCGCCGAGCGGCGTTCCGGGCGTGGAGACACTGTATCCGCTTTTGTTAGGGTCCGTCAGAACGGGTGATCTCTCGCTCGAACGCGTCCGTGACGTGGTCGCAGCCAACCCGGCGTCGATATTCAACCTCGACCGGAAAGGGTCGATCGCGGAGAAATACGACGCCGATGTCGTACTTGTCGACCTGACGAGTCCGCGGGAAATCGAGGCTACAGCGCTTCACTCCAGGGCGGGCTGGACTCCCTTCGAGGGGAAGCGTGGTGTGTTCCCTGAACTGACGGTCGTCCGCGGCGAAGTGGTCTACGAGCGCGATCCCGCCACTGGCGCGGAATCGTTCGGTGACGCCGTTGGCCGAAACGTCCGAAATAGGTAGTTCACGCTGCGACTAGGATCGACGTATCGAGCACGCGGTAGTGCGAGCGAAACTCGGAACGGCGGAACGCATATGATGCTGCTATTCGTATTACAGCGTACGAAACCTCTCATGCGACGTGTTCACATTGACCTCTCTGATCGAGAGACGGATGCCGTTCTGCCGACCGCAGACCACTCCGCGTCGCTCACGGACCGCACCGTACCAGCAAGAGTCTACGGGCGGCAATGACTGATGCGACTGATGCGGCTGGAACGGATCGGTCGGCCGGGCGAGGGATGGAACTCGACGCGGCTGCCGACCTCGTCGATCGGATCGTCACGAACGTGGAGGACGTGATTGTCGGTAAACACGACGCCGTCGAACACGTCCTCGTCACGCTTCTCGCGCGTGGGCACCTCCTCGTCGAGGACGTGCCGGGCGTCGGGAAAACGACTCTCTCGAAGGCCGTCTCTCGGTCCGTTGACGCCTCGTTCAAACGAGTTCAATTCACTCCCGACCTGTTGCCGAGCGATGTCACCGGAGTCAACGTATTTAATCAACGGACGGACGAGTTCGACTTCCGACCGGGCCCGGTGTTCGCGAACGTCGTCCTCGGTGACGAGATCAACCGAGCGCCGCCGAAGACCCAGTCTGCGCTGCTGGAAGCGATGGAGGAGGAGCAGGTGACCACCGATGGCGTCACCCGTGCGCTTCCAGACCCGTTCTGTGTCATCGCGACGCAAAACGACGTGGAGCCCGGCCGAACCTACGAGTTACCGGTCGCCGAGGTCGATCGGTTCACAAAAAAGATCCGGCTCGGCTACCCTTCGGTCGACGAGGAGTCCGCGATCCTCGAACGAACCGTGGGCGATCACCCCGTCGAGAGCGTCGATCCGGTCGCGACCGTCGAAGACGTGCGTCGGGCACAGGACGCCGTCTCGTCGGTCGAGGTGACTGAGGCCGTTCGGGAGTACGTCGCGCTTCTCGCCGAACGGACGCGCAAGGACGCGGCGCTCGGGGTGAGCCCCCGCGGAAGCCTCGCGTTGGTGCGGACCGCACAGGTCAGGGCCGTCCTCGATGGCCGAGAGTACGTGATCCCTGACGACGTACAGCAGGAGGCCCCGACAGTGTTATCTCATCGGATTCGAACCGAATCCGGGTCGGAAACCGGTCGAGATGTCGTGGCGGGAGCGCTCGAACGGGTCCCGGTGGAGTGACCATGACAGAGCGATCGCTCACGCGGCGAGGTCGAATCGTCCTCGGGATCTGTGTTCTTGCCGCCGTTATGGCGGTGGTCGTCGGCGGGCGATCGCTCAACGCGGTTGTGCTCCCCGGACTGATCGCGCTCGGCGCGGGCTACCTCCAGGTGTCACGACTGGACTCGCCGTCAGTCCATCGAACCGGAGTCGCCGACGGGTTCGTCGGTGAAAGCCGCGAGATCGGACTTGAGTTCCACGGCGGGCAGCGCGGTATCCCCGTAGATCGGTCGTTCGTTGCGGATGTGTATGACCGCGTCGACGACGGGATCGAGGGGCTCGCGGCCCCGGTCCGAACCGCTGTCGGAGACGAACCAGTCTCCTACCAGGCCCGGTACCGCCGACGAGGTGATCACGGGTTCGGCCCGGTAGCGGTCGACGCCACCGACCTGTTTGGGCTATTCACGCGCCGGCTCATCGTTCGTGACCGCGATCAGGTCGTGGTGTACCCGCCGTGTCATCGGGTTCCGGCCTGGTTCCGACAGGGGCTGTACGCGGACGAGGCGGTCGGTACCAGCCGGGAGCGCGAGGAGTTCGACCGGCTCCGGGAGTACGCCCGAGGCGACTCCCTGCGTGATATCCACTGGCCCGCAACTGCCAAACACGACGAACTGGTTGTCAAAGAGTTTGCCGCGGAGACCGAACGGCGACGGGTGTCGATCGCCGGCGAGACTGTCGAAGCGGGAACCGACCCGGCGGCCGACCGTCTCGCAAGCGCGACGGCCAGCCTCGCGCTTTCGCTTCTCGACGACGGCGTTCCAGTCGAGGTGACGCTCCCGTGCGGAACGGTCGACGCGGAACCCGGGCCTCGTGGCCGGCGACGTGTCCTCGAACTCACGGCACACGTCGGCCCGGGACAGCTCGCCGAGCGTGAGACAGCCGATGTCCGGATTGTTGCCCACGAGACCGACGCACGGATCAACGCGGAGGGAGTCACCGTCGACTTCTCGGCGCTTCGCGAGGACGACCGGAACACGAGAACCGGTGCGCCCGGCGTCGACGCCGGGTCCAACCGCAGTGCTGAGACCGCTCCGAGCACGTTTGCGGTTGATGGCGGGGTGAGGACTCGATGAGTGGGAGTTCGATAGTCGATCGACTCCGAAACCGGTTCCCGTCGCTCCGCTCCGGAGCCGATGGGAGCCATGCGTCCGACTCCGTCCGCGGCGTCGGCCCGCGTGGCATCGTCCCCGCGGGACTCGTCGATCCGGCGATGCTCGGCGTGCTCGCGGCGACGCTTGCGTACCTCTCGGTGTTCGTGTCGATCACGGACGTGGTCGGCGGGACGCCACGGCTCGTCGCGACCGTCCTTGTCGCCGCTGCCGCCGGTGTAGTTCTCGCGAGAACGATCGGAGAACGAACTGCGGTCCGCCTGACGGTCGTGTTCTCCGCGCTCGCGCTCGTCAGTTACTACCTCGCGATCCCCGGGAGTCAGCGGGCACTCATTTCGGTACGCAACGTCGCCTTCGATCTGCTCTCGCTTCTGACGGGACTGTCCGTCCTCCGACTCGCACTTGCGGATGTCTGGGCGGTCGCGGTCGCGCCGGTTCCAACGTTTTTCATCGTGTATCTTGCCGGGCGGGGTCGCCACGTGGGGGCGGCGACGGTTGCCGGGGCGACGTTGGGGTTCTTCGTGCTCACCGGCGACGCGAGCGAGACGGTGACGCTCCTCGGCGTCGTCGGAGTTGCGGCCGCGGCCGGGCTTTCGACGCTCTCGGCTCCCGGTGGGATCCGGAGCCACGGTGATAGTCTCGCTGCGGTGTTGGCACTGATGCTGCTCGCGAGCGCGACAGTGACCGTGATCCCGGCCGGCGCGACGCAGCCGTGGGGTGTCGGACAGGGGTCGCCCGCGATCGAGTCGACGCTCGACGACAGCGACGAACTCCAGATCGTCGGGTCGACACGACTCTCTCCTGAAGTCCGCTTTACTATCGAGAGCCCGGTCGAGCGAAACTGGCACACCGCCTCCTACGATACCTACACCGGTGACGGCTGGGTCCGATCCGGAGACACGTCTTCACTGGAGAGATCGCTCGCCGGACCGCCTGGCGAAACGACGGCCGTCGAAGGATCGTTCACCGCGGAGACGGAAATAGAGGCGTTCCCGGCTCCGTGGCAGGCAGTCGATGTCGCCGGCGCGGCGACGGACAGCGCGCAGGTCGACCGACACGGAACGATCCGGGCGGCCGCCCCGGTGCTCCCGGGTGAACGCGTTGCCTTCGAGAGCCGTGTCGTCGACGCCGACCCGTCCGAGCTCCGGAACGCAAGCACCGAGTACGACCAGCCTATCGAGGATCGATACACTCAGCTACCGGATAGCACGCCGGACCGTGTCGGCGAGCGGACCGAGGCAATCTTCGAGGCGGCCGACGCTGACACCCCATACGACCAGGCCCTCGCGATCGAACGGTACCTGATTCAGGAGTACGACTACTCGCTGAACGTTGAGCGTCCCGACGGCGACATCGCCGACGGGTTCCTCTTCGAGATGGACGCCGGGTACTGTACGTACTTCGCGACGACGATGGT
>CAYRWH010000011.1:0-21618 GCA_964427935.1 uncultured Halobellus sp.
CGAGTTTCTGGACCGTCTCGTCGAGCTTGTCGTCGAGTTCGTCGACGAACTCGTGTGTACGCTCGGTCGTAATGGCTCCCTGGCTCGACGGCTCGATGAGGTTCTCCTCTTCGAGGACGCGCAGCGAGTATCGAACCTTGTGGTGTGGGTATCCAGTCTCGTTAGACATCTTCACGATGCCGATCGGTTCGCTGTCGATCACCATTCGAAGCACCTGTAAGTGCCGTTCCAACATGTCTACCTCTTTTTCGAGTCTATCTATCATGCCATATGTTAACTCGTCATGCCACTTTTTAAAGGTTGTTGTCGGCGTCCGCGCGACTACTGACTCGACTGAACTACGTCGTGTTAGTAGTTAACAGTTCGGATCGATGGCAACTGGCCCGCTGGGACGAACCGAGCGCGCCGGTTATCACGAACGGAGGGTTTTCACCGACCAGAGGGAGAAATTGATCCATACGTGTGGATCGATATCGCTGACGGACCGTAATCTGTTTTACCCCCCAGTCGGAAGGGGGTAGCGGTATGACAGTCACCATCGTCGGCTCCCAACTGGGAGACGAGGGCAAGGGCGCGCTCGTCGACCGGTGGGGAGGGGACGCGGACGTCGTAGTCCGTTATCAGGGCGGCGATAACGCCGGCCACACCGTCGTCGAAGGCGGCGAGGAGTACAAACTATCCCTAGTCCCGAGCGGGGCCGTCCGGGGAACAATCGGCGTGTTGGGCAACGGCTGCGTCGTCAACCCGCGAACCCTGTTCGAGGAAATTGACGGGCTGCGCGACCGCGGGCTCGATCCAGATGTCCGGGTTGCGCGGCGCGCGCACGTTATCCTCCCGTATCACCGCGTGCTCGACGGGATTGAGGAAGCCGGGAAAGCCGAGGACGAGTCGGGAGTCGAGGTCGGAACGACCGGTCGCGGAATCGGTCCCACCTACGAGGACAAGGCTGGTCGTCGGGGGATCCGAATTGGCGACCTGCTCGACCCGGATGTCCTCCGAGAACGACTTGCGTACGTCGTCGACCACCATCGCGCGGTCGCCAAAGAGGTGTACGATCTCGACATCGAGGGATCGGAGCACGCGGCCGCCTTCGATGTCGACGCGCTCCACGAGGAGTTCGCGGCCATCGGCGAACGCCTCGTTGAAGACGAGATGACGGTCAACTGTAGCGACTTCCTGTACCACCGCAACGAGGCCGGAGATCGGATACTGTTTGAGGGCGCACAGGGCACCTCGATCGACATCGACCACGGAAATTATCCGTTCGTCACGTCCTCGAACCCGACAGCTGGCGGGGCCGCAGTGGGGTCGGGAGTCGGTGTCACGACCGTCGGCGGAGGCGAAGTGGTCGGGATCGTGAAGGCGTACCTCTCGCGGGTCGGTTCCGGGCCGCTTCCGACGGAACTCGACGGCGACGCCGACGAGGAGGCGCTCGCGGATGAGATCCGCGAAAAAGGGGGTGAGTTCGGAACGGTCACCGGGCGACCCCGTCGGATTGGCTGGCTCGACCTACCGATGCTCCGGCACGCTTCGCGAGTCTCGGGGTTCACCGGAGTCGCGATCAATCACGTCGACGTGCTCGCCGGGCTTCCGGAGCTACGGGTCTGTGTCGGCTACGAACTCGACGGCGAGCGAATCGAAACAGTGCCGACGACGACCGATCGCTGGGAGCGGTGTGAGCCGATCTACCGCGAGTTCGATACGTGGTCCGAAGTCGACTGGACCGCAGTCGCCGAGTCGGGATACGACGCCCTACCGACGGCGACTCGCGAGTACCTTGAGTTCGTCGCCGACGAGATGGATGCGACCGTGTACGCGGTCGGCGTTGGCCCCGACCGCGAGGAGACCGTCGAAGTCGTCAACCCCTTCGACGAATAAACTAACGCAGCGTTTTTTGTTGTTCCACGAAGGTTATTCCCGAGGAGTCCACAGTGGTCGTATGGATCTACTGGACGAGAGCGTCGTTCCGGAACATGCCCGTGCCGTCAAACACGAAGCCCGTGAGTTCGCCGCCGAACACATTGAACCGAACGCGGAGGCGTACTACGAGTCGGGCGAGTACCCGTGGGAGGTACTCGAAGCGGGAATGGACGCCGGCCTCGTCGCACAGGATATCGGCGAAGAGTACGGCGGAAAGGGCTTCGACCTCGCGCAGGTCCTCGCCATCGCTGAGGAGTTCTATCGCGCGGACGCCGGCATCGCGCTGACGCTCCAACTCGCGAGCTTTGGCTGCGAGATGGTCGAGCAGTACGGCACCGACGAACAGAAGGAGGAGTACCTCCGACCGGTCGCCAAAAACGACCAAATATCGGGGCTTGCTGTTTCCGAGCCCGAGACGGGCTCTGACTTGGCAGGGATGACGACGGAAGCGGAGAAGGTCGAAGGTGGCTACGAACTCACGGGCGAGAAGTACTGGGTCGGCAACGCGGTCGAGGCCGACTGGCTCACCGTGTACGCTAAAACGGGTGACGGCGAGGACCGCTACTCCAACTACACCCTGTTCATTGTCGAGACCGACAGCGACGGGTACGAAGCGGAACACATCCCGGAGAAGATGGGAATGCGCGCCTCCAAACAGGGCCACATCGTCTTCGAAGACTGCTTCGTCCCCGAGGAGAACGTCGTCGGCAGCGAGGGGGGCGGTTTCTACGTCCTCGCCGACTTCTTCAACCACGGCCGCGTCGTCGTCGGGGGGCACGGACTCGGGCTCGCGGCCGCCGCAATCGAGGAGGCTGAGGAGTTCGTACACGGACGCAACGCCTTCGGTCGGACAGTCAACGAGTTCCAGGCTGTTCAACACACCCTTTCGGACATGCGGATCGGCTTCGAGTCTGCCCGCGCGCTCAACTGGCGCGCCTGCCAAAAGGTCGCGGACAACGAAGACGCCGGGTACTGGGCCGCCCTCGCGAAGACGAAGTCGACGGAAGTCGCCACCGACTGCGCTGAAAAAGGGATGAAGCTCCACGGTGGACGCTCCATCCTCACCGACCGTCGGATCGCCCGCGTCTACCGCGACGTGCGAATCCCGGTGATCTACGAGGGCGCAAACGACATCCAGCGGAATCTCATCTACCGACAATCCCGGTAGACGATATCGAGACTACTTGTTCTGAGACGTCCACGTTCGAAACAAAAGTCCGCTCTCCCCAATTGAACACCGGAAGACGGTCGCCTCGCTTCGCTCGGCGTTGCGTCTTCCGAGCCCTCGTTCGCTTCACTCACGAGGACGCGGGACAAGTCGATCTACAATCAACTCCGAATCGACACGAAAACCAGTCCGCCCTCCCCGAATTGAACTCGCCGAGACAGTCCGGGCGTGCGGCTCGCTTCGCTCGCCGGTCCGGGCTGTGACTCGTCTGCTCAATTCGGTCGATGAGACTTTTGGCTGCTCGCGTTGTTCGCAGCAAAAGTCCGCCCTCCCCGAATTGAACGGGGGACAAGTCGATCTACAGTCGACTGCTCTACCAGGCTGAGCTAAGGGCGGTTACTGAATGCTAGCCGCTGGATCCAACTTAAGCGTTCCCTTTCACTGGCAGTTCGTGTCGCCGTACCGTGATCCGCCGGTGCCACGGGGTATTTAAGTCGATCGCGCCGGGAGCGGGCGTATGGGAGACGACGGGCCGGACAGACAGGCCACGTTCGGCAGCGACGGCAGCCTCGAAACGGATACTACGCCGGCGGCAACTGGCGAGAACGACTTCGGCGAACAGAAGGCCGAAAACGAGACCGACGGCGGGTACAGCCGGTACGCCGTGTCGAGCCTGCTTCAAAAGGCAGTGCGGCGCTCTGACGAGGAGGTCGCCGCGTGGGCCGCGTGGGAGCTGGCACGGTCGGGATACGCCTGGAACCTCTGGGACCGGCTGAACCTCTACGTCGTCGAGGATCTCCGCGCCGGCAGTGAGGTTGCGCTGACGATCGAACGCTACGAGGAACTCGCTACCGAGCGCTGGGAGCCTGACGAGTGGCGCGGGCGACTCTGTGCGGTCCACGGCGCCTTAGCGGCCGCCCGCGCCCAATCGACCCGCGAGTCGTCCAACGCCGACGCCTACTTTGGCGCGGTCGCCGAGGAGCGAGCCGCCGCCCGCGAGCGTGGTGAGGAACCCGAGTACGACTTCCCGGGCGACGAACTCGAACCGGGCGGGGAGTACGACGTCGCCCTCGACGGCCACACGGGAGAGGGTGCGCGACTCGGTCGCGAGACGCGCTTTTTTAAGACCCGTGGCGCACGAGTCGGTCCAGAAGGCGAAGACGAGCAAAGCGCCCGCTGGCAGCGGATCGCGATGGGACTCGACGACGACGTGGCGTACTCGGCCGCCGAACTCGACCGCGCCGTCGAGCGGGTTGATCCAGAGGACCCGTGGACGGAACCGGACGGGGAGAACAACTCGACTGGTCTCGGTGACGGACGGGACGACTCAACGACACCCGACGGCGAGAGCGACGATTCGGCTGCTCGCAACGATGCCGCCGGTCAGAGCGGCTCGCTGTCCGACTTCTCGGAGTAACGGAGGCGTTCACTCCACACGGCCGGCACGAGCCCGCCCCACAGACGACAGCGCGGCGAGTACGGCAGTTAGGGCGACAGTCGCCGGAACGAGCCCGAATCCGGGCGTGTCGTCGTCGATATCGGGGCTGTCATCGCCCTCGTTCGAGCCGTTCTCCGACGGCTCAGAGTCCGGCGGGGGGGCGGCATCGAGAGCGGCCCCGACCGCGGCCGGCGCGTCAACGACGCCGTGTCCGTGCCGGTGGTCGGGGGCGGCGTTCGGGCCGCTGGGGTGGACGGCGGTGTCGACGAGACTCGCCTGAAGCGCTTCCGGCTCGATCCGACCGTCGGTCGCGGCGACCGCGAGCGCGGCGAGTCCGCTCACGTGTGGGGCAGCCATGCTCGTTCCCTGTTGGCGGACGTATCCGTCGGTCGTTCCGGACTCCGCGCTGATGACACCGACTCCCGGTGCGGTTACGTCGGGCACGACGTACTGTTCGGGCCAGTCGTCCGGGAACGTGCCGAACGCCGCGGTTGCGTTAATCGGTTCCCCGCTGGAAAACTCGGCAACCGTGCGGTTCTCGTCGGCACGAACCGCACCGACCGCGAGCGCGTCGTGGACGTTTGCGGGCGATGAGGAGGTGTTCTCTCCCTCGTTGCCAGCGGCCGCGACGACGATCGCACCGGACGCGCGGGCGTTGCGAACCGGCGCGATGAACCCGCGGAACGTCCCGGTCGCGCCGAGACTCATCTGAAGGATATCCACCTTTTCGTCAGCCGTTGCGTGTTCCATCGCTGCGAGGACGCCCGCGAACGTCGCGGTGCCGTCCTCACCGAAGGCGTTGCTGCCGTGGATCGTCGCGTCGGGTGCGACGCCGATGTGCGTCCCGGAGGCGTCCCCGCCTGCGACCGTGCCGGCGACGTGTGTACCGTGGCCATCAGGGTCACGCGCGTCCGCGACATCGTCGCTCACGAGGGTTCCGTTCTCGTCGAAGTCCGCCCACGCGGCCAGATCGATATCTTGGTGGGTTGGGTCAACTCCCGTGTCGATCACGGCAACGGTCGCGCCCGATCCACGGGTATCGAAGCGGTCCCACGCGGTCGGAACATCGATCAGATTCAATCCCGCGGTGTAGCTGCCGGATGGCTCTGCGTCGACCTGTTCGTGGGTCTCGCCGGCTGAAAGGTCGTCGTGTGTCGCTACCACGACGTTGTCGTGGACTCCAGTCACGTTCGCCACCGAGAGCAGGTCGGCGGCCGCCGTCTCGTCGGCGTCGACGCTCACGAGAAGGGCGTTTGCCAGCCAGAACTCTCGTTCTACTGTGACCCCATCTCTCTCTTCGGCGAACGCCTCGAACGCGGCTCGTTCGTCGGCGGCATGGTCACGGAGTTCGGCGACGACCCCGTCGTCCTCGCTGTCCGGCTCCCCAATGGGCGTCAGCCGAACGACGACCTCGGTCGTTCCGGTCTCGTTCGCGAGCGGGTCGGCTGCCCGCTCGTCGATCGGAACCTCGTCTGTCGGATGGCCGTTCGCTTCATCGACACCAACCGGGCCGTCGACGGTGTCCGTCCCACTGAGGTCGCTGACGGCTGCCGCCCCACCCGCGAACGCGAGTAGCCCGAGGCTTGCGATCGCGACGACAAGAAAGAGGGATGAGACCGTTCCCTCCAGATCGCCCGTCCCCCATCGACCCCTACATGACATACACGCTTCTGGATTGGCGCGGGCAAATAGGTTCTGTCGTCCGCTTCATCTGCTCGAACAGAGACGCTCACTGCTCTCCTTCTCCCGGCAGCACAACCGCTTTCCCTGCGTACCGCCACCGATCTTGTAGTGACGGATTCGATGGATCGAGTCGCGGGCGCCCACGACGACGGGCCTGAAGCGACCGCTAGGCGATTGCTCCGAGCGGCGGCGAGCGACCACGATTGGTCGTTCGACCCGAACACGGTCGCAATCGACGACGCGGAGGTGCTGGCCCGTCTCTCCCCGCCGGTCCAGCGCTGGTGGATCGAGGAGTTCGGCGGGTACGTCCCGGAAAACGGCGGGCTGTTCACGCCGCCACAACGGGAGGCGATTCCCCACATTGATGACGGGCGGAACGCCCTCGTCGCGTCGCCAACTGGGAGCGGAAAGACGCTCGCCGCGTTCACGGCAGTCCTCGACGACCTCTTCGCGCGGGACCGGGCCGGCGACCTGAAGAACTCGGTGTACTGTCTGTACGTCTCGCCGCTCAAATCCCTCGCGAACGACATCAAACGCAACCTCGAAGCACCGCTTGCGGGGATCGCGACGCAGGTCGGAACGAACCAGGACGCCGAAGGGCCCGACGAGTACGACCCCGGTGTCAGACAGGCGATTCGACACGGTGACACGAGCAAAGCGGACCGGGCAGCGATGTTGGATACGACGCCACACGTTCTTAATACGACGCCAGAGACACTTTCGATACTGCTGAACTCACCGAAATTCAAAGAGAAGCTGCGAACTGTCGAGTACGTGATCGTCGACGAGATTCACTCGCTGGCGGCCAACAAGCGCGGCACCCACTTGTCGGTGTCACTGGAGCGCCTGACCGAGTTGGCCCACGAGACGCCAACGCGGATCGGCTGCTCGGCGACCGTCGAGCCGCTTGAACAGATCGCCGAGTTCCTCGTCGGTCAGGAGCGTGTCGCGGGAGCGGTCGGCGACGAGGACGGGTTCGCTCCTCGGGAGTACGAGCTCGTGGACACCCGATTCGTCCGGGAGTTCGACCTGGAACTGCGAACCCCGGCCGCAGACCTGCTCCACACCCCGAACTCGGTCGTTACCGACCGCTTTCACGACGAACTCCACGACCTGATCGAGTCACACACGAACACGCTCGTGTTCACAAACTCTCGGTCCGGCGCGGAGCGCGTACTCCAAGGGCTCCGCGAGCGATTCGACTACGACGAGTCGAACTCGGGCTGTCACCACGGCAGCCTCGGCGAGAGCCAGCGGACGCGGATCGAGGAGGGACTGAAGTCGGGCGAGCTCGACGTCGTGACGACATCCACGAGCCTCGAACTCGGGATCGACATGCCACACCTCGATTTAGTTGTTCAGGTCGGCTCACCGAAATCGGTCGCGGCGCTGCTCCAGCGTGTCGGCCGAGCGGGTCACAGCCCGGGCGAAACAGTCGAGGGGCGCGTGTTCGCGCTCGACCGCGACGAACTCGTCGAGTGTGCGACGATGCTCGCCCGCGCCGAGGAGGGGTTCGTCGATCGGGTGTTCGTCCCCGAGAACGCCCACGATGTCGCCGCACAGCACGTGTATGGAATGGCAATAAACCGCATCCGCCCGGACCGCGAGGTTCAAGAGACCCTCCGGCGCGCGTGGCCCTACCGCAACTACGACGACGACCGCTACGAAACACTCATGCGGTACCTCACCGCGGACTACGAGGGACTTGAGGAGAAGAACGTCTACGCGAAAGTGTGGCGCGACGAAAACGATCCGCCGGGTGGCGAGCACCATCACGAGGAGTTCCCGGTCGGTGAGACGCTCGTCGGAAAACGGGGACGGCTCGCGCGTGTTATTTATATGACTAACGTCGGAACGATCCCGGACTCGTTTAGCTGTGATGTGTTCACCCGCGACGACGAGTGGGTCGGAACGCTGAGCGAGACGTACCTCGACACGCTCGAATCTGGCGACGTGTTCACTCTCGGCGGCGAGCGATTCGCCTTTCGCTACCGCCGCGGCTCGAAGGTGTACGTCGACCGGACGACGGAGCGCGCGACCGTCCCGTCGTGGTACGCAGAGCGACTCCCACTGTCGTACGATCTGGGCCGCGAGATACTCGCTTTCCGCGAACGACTGCTTGACCGACTCGACGAGGGCGGACCGCCTGCGGTTCGCGCGTGGCTCCGAGAGCACCCTCTCGGGGAGAACTCGGTTCGTGCGCTGGCACGGATGTACGACGAACAGGTCGAGTACGCCGGACAACGGAGCGTCTCAACTCCCTCTCGGATCGTCGTCGAGGAGGAGTTAGATCGCGGGGAGTACAAGCGACGATACTACGTTCACACCGTGTACGGTCGCCGGTTCAACGACGGACTCTCACGGCTTGTTGCCGCGGAGTGTGCGAACCGAACAAACGCGAACGTCGCGGTCGCGGTCGCGGACAACGGGTTCAGCCTCTCCCTTCCACTCAACCGAAAGGTCGATATCGCCCGTGTGGTTCGTAAACTCGACCCTGATACCCTCCGTGAGGATCTTCGCTCGGCGATCGCCGGGACCGACCTGTTGAAGCGGTACTTCCGAATCGATGCCGCCCGGTCGCTGATGATCCTGAAACGATACAAGGGGTACGAGAAGTCGGCCGCAGAACAGCAGGTGTCGGCCGAAATGCTGCTTTCATTTGCGAACGATCTCGACGAGTTCGCCGTGATGGAGGAGACACACCGGGAACTGCTGGAGGACAAACTCGACCTCGGTGGGATCCGCGAGGTGATTGGCGACGTTGCCGCCGGCAACACCGAGGTCGTCCACCACACGGTCGACTCGCCGACGCCGTTGTCGTTCGGGTTGGCGACGCTCGTCGATTCGGATGTCGTCCTCGCGGACGACGAATCAGCCGTTCTCCGAGAGTTTCACGCCCGCGTGATGGCGGAAATCGGCGAAGACAACCCCCGAACCGGGGTCGATCTCGAATCCGACGGTTACGCGGCCGACTCCGACGCTACCGTCTCTGCTGACGCCGACTCTGCCGGCGAGGAGTATCCGGAGCGTGAACCTTAATCGTCGATCGCAAACGGAGCAATTTGTCCCGGTCTACCGGCGGTCGCGAAGTGCCGGAAACTCCTCGCGGATTGCGGTGATGCGTTCGGGATCGATCTCCGCAGTCAGCGTCGCCGCGTCCGCGCCGGCTGACGCGAGCGTCGTCCCCCATGGGTCATAGACGGTGCTCCGACCGCAGAGCGATTCGGTACCGAACGTTCCCGTCCCGTTGACCGCGGCGACGTACGTGAGGTTCTCGATCGCACGGGCCCGACCCAGCGTTCGCCAGTGTTCCACCCGCGGATACGGCCACGCGCTTGGCACCAGCACACACTCGACGCCGCGATCGACCATGTCCCGGTATAACTCCGGGAACCGGAGGTCATAACACGTCGAGACACCGACCCGAACCCCGTCGACCTCGGTGACCGGGACGCGTTCGCCTGGAACCATTCGCTCGGTCTCCTCGGAGCCGTAGCCGAACAGATGGTGCTTCCGGTAGACGAGCTGACGGTCGCCGTCTCCGTCGAACAGCACTGCGGTGTTCGCTAATCCGGAATCTGCCGGCGTTTCCACTCCGTCCGCTGCCGAGGCCGCAAGGTCCTCCACGACCGTTCCGGCGAGCACGGCGACACCGAGGTCCTCGGCGATTTCTGAGAACTGTCCGAGGCGTTTCCCGTCAACGCTCTCCGCCGCCCGTTGGTACGAATCGAATGCGAAGTACCCCACGTCGAACAGCTCCGGAAGCACGACAAGATCGGCGCTGTCGGCGGCCGCCGCGCGAACCCGATCGAGCGCGCGATCGACGTTGTCTTCGATGGCACCGGCTTCAACATCGAGTTGGACGCAGCCAAGTTTCATGCGTCGGGTGCGAGAGAGCGCCGAAGAGCGTCCTCTAGGTTGTCGAGTTCGGCATCGAAGTTTCGCTTGAAGAAGGACTCAACACCCGGGAGCTTCCCGTCGACGACGAACTCGTTTGCGAGTTCACAACCCGCAGGCGTTTCGGTGATGACGTGTTCACCCGTCACGCGGAACGCCTTGGATCTCCCGATGAACTTTACTCGATTCGGCGGGTCACGCTCGACTTCCTCGGTTTCGACGGATATCGTCGATCGGATCATCGGGATCGGAAGCTCAACGTGCCACGTCGCGCTTCCGTCGTCGTGTACGTCGAACGTGTCGACCACGCTGATAGCCCCGGCACGCTGCTTTGCGTCCGAAATGAACGCCCACACGTCGGCCGGGGGCGCGTCGAACTCGAACGTCCGGGAGACTCGGACGGTCATATTCGACTGTAGGCGCGGAGGGGATTAAAAGGACTGGAGTCACCAGTGATCAGCCCTGCGTGACGCGCCACGTCGTCGATCGAGCGCGCCCCCACTTCTCGATCTCGACATCGTCAGCCTTCTCCGCGAGCTGTGGGAGGCGGGTGCCAACCTGCTTTGCGGTGAGACCAATTGCGTCCGCAATCGTTCGCGAGCGGACGTACCGCTCGCCACGGGTGACGCTATCCGTGAGGTACGCGAGGATCCGCCGTTCCTCCTCGGTGTACTCCGTCATCTCGTCTATTTACGCGTCTGACGTTCTTAACGGTTTCTCGTCCCAACGGGTGCGAGTCACTCGAAGAGCTGAACCGCAACGACCGCGAGCAGTGCGAAGACGAACGCCGCCGCGAACCCCCACGCTCGACCGATCTGTGTCGGATATCCGAACATGACGACCGCACCGATTAGTGCGACCGCCGCAAACGCGAGCGTCATACCGATCCCCTTGTCGGATCCCATGGAAGCCTCGCTCATACCCGTCGGTTCGCGGGTGGCCACTTAGTTCATACGAACCGGAAATCAGCGGAGCAATACCGACAGAGAACCGTCGGCGCAGGACCGACCGACGGTCGCGAAAAGGAACTGCGAGACGAGAACGCCGATCAGATTATTTCAACGTGTTCCGACGCCTCGTTGAGCGCGAGGTTCGCGGCGATCTCCGCGTTCCGCATCGCGTACTCAGCGGTGTGTTGGAGGCTGACGAGCACTTCTCTGGTCATCAGCAGGGTACCCTTGTCGAGTTCGTCCGGTAGTCCACCGAGTATCTCCTGTTCGCGGTCCTCCAGTCGCCCGAAGAGGTCCCGACACTCGACAGTGAGATCGTAGTCTCGCTCGACGACGGCGCGGACCGCGAGGGCTGTCAGCTTGTCGACCTGATCGGTGAACTCGCGTATCTGTCGCATCGTTGCGCTGTCGACATCGAGCGTGTGGCCCTCTGCCTCCATGACGATGTCCGCGATATCCTCCGCGTTGTCGGCCGTGAGTTCGAGGTTCTTTGCGACCGAGCGGTAGCCGATCAACGGAAACCCTT
Organism: uncultured Halobellus sp.; assembly: GCA_964427935.1. Lineage (GTDB taxonomy): Archaea > Halobacteriota > Halobacteria > Halobacteriales > Haloferacaceae > Halorubrum. The sequence continues at coordinate 11,583 of CAYRWH010000011.1, forward strand.
CCTCCAGCCCCACCGCTCGCGCGAGATTCGGGTTCTGGTAGGCGGTGAAGATCAGCCGTAAGAGCAACACGAATATTTTGTTCGCCTGTCGCTCGCGGTTGAGCGCACGCTGTGCGAGGTCTGGGTTCCCGTGTGCGAGCGCCTTTACCGCCTCCCCCCGCATCGTCGATCCCGTGTTCTCCAAGCGTTCGAGCAGGTTGTCGAGCGTGAAGTCCTCGGGGTCGACCGAACACCGGATCGAGATGTCCGATGGGGTCTCTTCGATAACCCCGAGCCCCATCAGCTGGGTCTCCGCTTTATAAACTGCGTTGATGTGTTCGCTGTCGAGTGTCCCCTCGCTCCGAACGTGGATCACACGCCGACCCAGCACATACTGGGCGACGACGGCCCGCTCTAAGGACCGTGCGTCGAGTCCGTCAGGGTTGATGACAGCTTCTGACTCCTCAGTGCTCACGGACTCCGGAAGCACCGTCAGCGTCCCCTTTCCACCCATTCGTAGCGATACCTCGTCTCCTTTGTTCACGCCGTGCTCTTTCGCCCACTCCGCGGGAAGGGTCATCGCCAACGTCGACGGACCCAACCGCTGAACTTTCCGCGTTTCCATACGCAAGAATATCACCGGATACTCCTTAACGTTGTCTGTGTGTTCATTATACGCATCACAGAATATACAAGGTCTTCTGGCGGTTTCGGCGATGAGCGGCTCGCTTCGTGGTACTTCCCTGTGGCCGGATCCGCGCACTTATTATCTCCAGACGGGGATACATGTATATGACTGAGCGGGTCCTCGTCGTCGACGACTCCTCGTTCCAGCGGACGGTCGTTCGGGACGCGCTGGACGGACCGTTCGAGGTCGTCGGTGAAGCCGAAAACGGCGCGGAGGCGGTCGAACTGTTCGAGGCGTACGAGCCGGATGCGGTGTCGATGGACGTCGTTATGCCGGAAATGACCGGTATTGAGGCGACGGCCGCGATCAAAGAGCGATGGCCGAACGCCGTGATCGTGATGTGTACGAGCGTTGACCAGCAGGAGAAGATGATGGAGGCAGTGAAGGCAGGTGCGGACGGCTACGTGACGAAGCCGGTCGATGCCGACGAACTGGTGCCGGAACTCCAGCGCCACTTCGAGTGAGTCGTACGACCGGAGTCACCACGGCTACTGTGCCGGCTCGAACGATCGGAGGATCGTTGCGAGCGCACTCGCAAGCTCCTCAAATCGGTCCATCTCCATTGAGTCGGTCGTTACCCAGACCCCGTGTCCGTTCGCGATAACCCGAGTGAGATAGCCGTTCTCGAATATACGCACGGTGAACAGGTAGTCGCCGAGTTCGCTGTCGGCGTACAGCGACTGAGCGTGGAACCCGTTTCGTTCGTTCTCCGCGAATCCGAGCAGATCTGCCGTCCGATCGAGATCACTCCTGAGATAGACCTGCGTAATGTCTCCCTCGGTGAAGTACGTGAGGCTCCGTAGTTCGTCGCCTATCACTGTCCGTGCCGCGCTAAGCAGCTCGTCCGTGTGTGCCTCCAGTGAATGCGGCATGGTACCACATATACTACGATCACATATGAGCGTATGGGTCACTATCGCCGGCAACGTGGACCCACCGTTCCGGTATCGGACGGAAGGGCAGGGTTTACGGATGCGCCCCGTATCGCTTCGCCAATGAGCGAGTACGACGATGTCTGCGTTCTCTTGCCGACCTACGACGAGGTCGAGACCATCGAGACCGTGGTCTCGTCGTTCCACGAGGGTGGGTTTCAAAACATCCTCGTGATCGACGGCGGATCGACGGATGGGACGCGTGAAGCCGCCCGCGATGCGGGCGCACGCGTCGTACAACAGTCGGGCGACGGTAAGGGCCAAGCGATTCGTGAAGCAGTTGCTGAGTACGTCGATGTGCCGTATATCCTGATGGCTGACGCCGACGCGACGTACGACGCCACCGATGCTGACGCAATGCTTGAACCGCTCCGCGCTGGTGACGCAGAACACGTCATCGGGAACCGTTTCGCGGACATGCGGCCGGGTGCGATGACGCGACTGAATCGGATCGGAAACCGACTCATCAACGGATCGTTCCGGATGATCCACGGTGAAGACTACGGTGACATCCTCTCCGGATATCGGGCGTTCACCCGGGAGTCGTTCCGCCGACTCCACCTCTCTGCCGATGGCTTCGGAATCGAGACAGAAATGGCGGTCGAGTGTGTAAAGAACCGAATCGACGTCGCAGTGGTGCCGATCACGTACCGTCCGCGTCCCGGTGGCTCCTCGACGAACCTCCATCCGATCCGCGACGGTGGCGTGATATTCCTGGAACTGTATCGGAAGGCGAAAACGAACAATCCCCTCTTTTATTTCGGGAGCGTGGGGGCGACCGCGACGGCGGCGGGCGCGGTGATGACCGCGTACGTGCTCTATCGGTGGCTCGTCCACGGGGTCGGTCACGAGATAATCGCCGTTGGTGCCGCTGGCGCGACGATCCTCGGGATTCAACTGCTTGTTTTCGGCGTTCTCGCCGATATGATCCTCTCGCTCCATCGCGAGCAGTTGGCTCACCGGGACCGCGCCGTCGACGCCACTGGCGACGGTGACGGCGATACTTCCGAAGCCAAACGCTGAGTCGACAGTCGATGCCGACACGTCGGGTCGAGAACCCCACATAGTTTATACCGAGGCCGGGAGACCGGCTAGCATGGACGAGAAGCGTTTCGTCGTTGCCCTCTTTGGCCTCTCGATCGCGGTCCTCGTCGGATACATCGCTTACAGGTTCGTGGCCGCCCTCACCGTCGCGGTGTTTCTGTATTACTCGACGCGGCGATTCTATCAGTATCTCGAACGGTTACGGCTCCCTGCCCGGATCCGTGCTGTCGTTTCGTTGTCGCTGATCGGACTCCCACTGATACTGCTTTTGAGTTCGACGGTTGTGTTGCTCGTGGTGGAAGCGAGACGGTTCATCGAGCAGTATCCACTCGCGGAAACTATCGACACCAACGAGCCGTGGCTAGAGGGGCTGGTCGGACTCTCGGATCTTACGATCGACGGAGCGATTGAGGCCTACCGCGCCGGTGAGTTTGACCCGCTGATCCAGTTCCTCGCCGAACACGCCTCTCTGTTGACCAACACTGTCACCGGATTCCTGTTGAACCTCCTTATCACGGTCATCGTCACGTATTATTTGCTCCTCGACGGGTCGAAGTTCCACGAGTGGCTGCTCGCGTTCGACGACGACGCCGTGGTCCGGGAGTACTTAGAAGCGGCTGATGCCGAGTTGGAGGCAGTCCTCTACGGAAATCTGCTCAACGTGATCGCGATATCGGTCATCGCGGTGGCAACGTTCACCGGCTACAATCTCGCCGTCCCGACGGCAGCGGAGGTCCCGTATCCGGCACTCGCCGGCGCAATCACCGGCGTTGCGAGTCTTATCCCCGTCATCGGGATGAAGGTCGTCTACGTCCCAGTGGCGGCAGCCACCGCGACGCCGATGATCATGGCGAACGAACTCGACCTCCTGATCTACGTTGCTGGCTTCCTCGCCGTCTCGATCATCGTTGTCGACACCATCCCAGACATCGTGTTACGGCCGTACTTCAGCGGGAAAACGACACACGTCGGTTTGCTTATGCTCGCGTACATCTTCGGCCCCGTCGTCTTCGGGTTCCACGGGCTGTTCCTCGCGCCCATTGTGCTGGTGGTAGCGCTCACCTTCGCGGACACGGCGCTTCCACCCCTGCTCGGCGCGGATCCGGATGATGCCGACCCGCCGGAATCGCGTGTCCCGAGAGGACAGCGCCGGCTCGACGAGTTCTCGCGCTGACTGGGACTAATCCACGTTGGCTCGTTGCCGAAGAAGATAACTCCCCGCCGGTCAACCGTGATCGACGTATGCGCGTGTACGCTATCGGCCTCGGTGGTGCCGGGGGCCGGATCGTCGATCGACTCGTCGCCGACCACGACGCCGACCCGTTCCTCCACGGAGCCATCGCCTTCGACACCGACATGGCGTCACTCGACGCCCTCCGGTCGCTTGACGAGGAGCGACGGTATCGATTCGGCGATGCTGCCGGCGGGGACGGACTCGACGGCGACCTTCGGGCTGGACGGGAGTTGGGAGAGACCCATGCGAGCGAACTCGGCCGTGCCATGGACGACGAGAACCCATCGGTCGCCGAGGCGTTCGTGCTCGTCGTCGGCCTCGGCGGGGCCGCAGGTGCTGGTGCCGCCCCGGCGCTCGCGAGCGAACTCAAACGGATCTACGACACCCCGGTCTACGCGATTGGCGCACTCCCGACCCCGGCGGAGAGCGACCCGTCGGCCGAGGCCGAATCGCCGCGACGCCCGCTCGCCGAGAAGAACGCCGCACGGACGCTGACAGCTCTCTCTGACGTCGCCGACGCCGTGTTTCCCTTCGACAACGCGGCGTGGCTCCGGACTGACGAGACGATCGTCGACGCACACAATCGGGTAAACGGGATCATTGTCGAGCGACTGACGGCACTGTTTGGAGCCGGCGAATCCGGTGAGGACGCGGCTACGCCGCAACAGGTGCTCGACGCGAGCGACGTTGCTCGCGCGGTCGGTGACGAGGGGGCCGTCGCGGCGCTCGGCTACGCGACGCAGTCGGTGGAGCCGCCGGAGCAGGAGTCTCGGTTTGGGCTCGGCCTGTTCGGATCCTCGGACCCGCCGGAAGTGGACACGAGCGCAGCGGTGTCGGCGGTCGAAACGGTCATCCGGAAGGCGACACGGGGAAAGGGGTCGATCGAGGTGCCGAACGGACGGGCCGACCGGACACTCCTCGTCGTCGGTGGTCCCCCCGCTTGGCTGAACCGAGAAGCCATCGCCGACGGTAGACGATGGATCGCAGACGAGACCGGATCTGGCGCGATTCTGAGCGGTGATGCGCCCGTCCCCGGCGGCGAAGCGGTCTTCGCGGTGGTCGTTCGGTCGGGAATCGACGAACCAGAGCGGATCCGAGAGATCCGCATGTCGGTCGAGTAACTCCAGGCGCTCCGTCAGATACGTTCCGACCAGCAAGCGATCTCACCGCCGACTCCCGCAACTCTTATGTACAAATGAGTCCATTAGTGTACAGTAATGGAGGAACCTGCGGAGCTGGCACCGGCAGTCCGGTCTATCCTGTCGGCCGCACGCGACCGGGCGGCAGAGGGGCGATCCGGAACGGTCTCCGTCGCCGACGCGCGCGATTTCCCTGCCGCCCTCGAAGCGGCTGAGGCGGATGAGCGCGTTCCGGTGATAGCCGAGATAAAACCGACGAGTCCGACGACGGACGGGACCCGTGAAGACGACCCGGTCGCGCTCGCGGAGTCGATGGTCGCCGGTGGGGCAGCGGCGCTCTCGGTACTCACCGAACCGGCACACTTCGGTGGAAGCACCGAGACGCTCGAACGCGTCCGCGAGGCGGTCGATGTACCAGTTCTTCGGAAGGACTTTGTCGTCGACGAATCACAGCTCGACGCCGTCGAGAGCGATGTCATCCTGTTGATTGCGCGGTTCGTCGGCGACGACCTCCCCGATCTGCTCGCGGCCGCACACGACCGCGGGTTTCAGGTACTCGTCGAGGTCCACGACCGCGACGAACTGGCCGCAGCCATCGACGCAGGTGCGACGATCATCGGCGTGAACAACCGTGATCTGGCGAGACTCACGGTCGACCTCACAACGTTCGAGTCCGTGGCACCCGACGCGCCCGACGATGTCACGCTGATCGCGGAAAGCGGGATCGGCTCACCTGTCGATGTCCGTCGGATGCGTACTGCTGGTGCCGACGGGCTGTTGATCGGGAGTGCCATCATGGACGGGGACGTAGAAGCAAACACACGAGAACTAACCGCCGCAACCGAGGCGACCGACAAGACGACGAGCGACGGGGAGACGACTGACGAAGCGGCGAGCGGACACACCACATCAACATGAGCGAGACGGAATCCACGACGACCGAGACGACGAGACCGGGCCGCGAGCGCGGCCGCGAAGACGGGAAATTCGGCCGCTACGGGGGCCAGTACGTCCCGGAGGCCCTGATGCCCGCAATCGAGGAACTCACCGACGCCTACGAGCGCTACGTCCTCGACAACGAGGACGGCTTCATGGACGAGTTCCGCGAGCGGCTTGCGGACTTCGGCGGCCGTCCAACGCCGCTCCAGCGGGCGGACCGACTCTCGGAGCGGTACGACCGGGAGATCTACCTCAAACGTGAGGATCTGCTTCACGGCGGCGCACACAAGCTGAACAACGCCTTGGGTCAGGTGTTGCTCGCGAAGTACATGGGCAAAGAGCGAATCATTGCGGAGACGGGAGCGGGCCAACACGGTACCGCGACCGCGATGGCGGCGGCGCACCTCGATATGCCCTGTACGATCTATATGGGCGAGCGCGACATCAACCGCCAGCGGCCCAACGTGTTCCGGATGAAACTCAACGGCTCGGACGTGAAACCCGTAACTGCGGGGCGTGGAACACTCAAGGAGGCTATCTCGGAGACAATGCGGGACTGGGCGGCAACCGTCGAGGACACCCATTACGTAATCGGTTCGATCGTGGGGCCACATCCGTTCCCGGTGATGGTCCGGGACTTCCAAGCGGTCATCTCCGAGGAGGCCCGGAAGCAGTCGCTCGACCGAGTCGGCGAACTGCCGACAGACGTGGTCGCCTGCGCTGGTGGGGGATCGAACACGATGGGCACGTTTGCGGCGTTTGTCGACGACGAGTCGGTCGCACTCCACGCGGTCGAGGCCGGCGGATCGACGTTGGAAGTTGACGAGGAGACGGGTGTCGCGCCCAACTCCGCCTCTCTGTATACGGGAGAGGAAGGAGTCCTTCACGGTGCGCGCACGAAGCTGCTTCAGGACTCGGACGGCCAGATCATGGAGAGCCACTCGATTTCCTCCGGGCTCGACTACGCCGGTGTCGGGCCGGAACTCGCCTACCTCGTCGACCACGGTCGGGTGACCCCGGTCGCCGTCGACGACGACGCGGCGCTCGCCGGGTTCCATCGGCTCTCCTCGACTGAGGGGATAATCCCCGCGTTAGAGACGGCCCACGCGTTCGGTTTCCTAGAGGAGCATCACGAGTCGCTTGGTGAACGAGTGGTCGTGAACGTCTCCGGACGGGGAGACAAAGACCTCGACGCAGCCATCGAGGAGACCGACAAACGCGACGTTCCGGGTGCGCCGGACATGTCCATGTTCACGGGGGGACTGTAGATGGCGGAAGAATCCTCAGCAGACGACGACACAACCGGCGGAGCCGCTGAGGGAACAGCCACCGGAGCGCCCGGGGGAACGACCGGCAACAGCGAAGCCATCGCGGCGGCGTTCGCCGGCGGCCCAGCGTACATCCCGTACCTCGCGGTCGGCGATCCGGACTACGACTCGTCGCTGGCGTACGTCGAAGCGCTCGACCGCGGCGGGGCAGATATCATCGAACTTGGACTCCCTTTTTCTGAGCCGATCGCCGAGGGGCCGACGATCCAAGGTGCGATCGTCCGCGCACTCGACGGCGGCATGACTCCCGACCGGTTCTTCGAGTTCGTCGAGGACCTCGATGTCGATGCCCCGCTGGTCTGTATGACGTACTACAACCTGATCTATCAGTACGGAGCAGGCAATGGGAAGGGAGACTCTGACGTGAGTGACGACGCGGCGGGCCAAGCCGGTCCCCGAGCATTCGTCGAGCGGGCCGCTGAGGCCGGACTGGAAGGGTTTGTCGTCCCAGACTTGCCGGCAGAGGAGGCCGACCCACTTCGGGCGGCTTGTGACGAGTTCGGACTGGATCTCGTCTTCATCGTCGCGCCGACAACCCGCGGCGACCGGCTCGAACGAATCATGCGCCGAGTGTCCGGCTACGTCTACGTCCAGGCGCGGCTCGGCACTACCGGCGCGAAGACGGATGTCTCCGATCGGACGACTGAGAGTCTCGACCGAATCCGGGAATACGACGTGCCGAAGGCTGTCGGGTTCGGAATTTCATCCGGTGAGCACGCCGAGCGGATCGTTGCCGGCGGCGCGGACGGGATCATCGTCGGCTCGGCGCTCGTCGACATCGTTGCCGAGGGTGCCGAGAACGACGATTCGACGGACGATGTCGCCGAGCGACTGACGACCCTCTCCCGCGAGCTGAAGTCGGGTGCCGAGCGAGGCTACGCGACCCGCGTCGGGACGCCCGGATCGTGAACGGTCACGAACAGACAGAGTTCGAGCCAATACATCCCCGAACGAAACCGACTTACCGCAGATTGACACACTCTCACACAACGAGCCATCTCACATGACAGCAGGACTCACCGCACGACTCGACCGAATCTCGACAAACGACCGATACCTGATCGTCCCGATGGACCACGGAATCACGATGGGGGCCGTCAAGGGACTCGTCGACATCGAATCGACCATCGACGGCGTCACGCGTGGCGGAGCGGACGCCGTCCTCACACAGAAGGGAATCGCTGACCGAGTCCACGAGCATAAGAACGATGCCGGCTACATCGTCCACGTCAACGCGTCGACGACCATCGGCCCGGACGAGAACGACAAGCGAATGACCGCGACCGCGACGGAGGCGGTTCGGGCCGGTGCGGACGCCGTCTCGCTCCACATCAACGTCGGCTCGACGTACGAGCCGAAACAGATCGAGGACTTGGCCGAGCTAACGGACGACGCCGACCGTCTCGGACTTCCCGTTCTCGCGATGGCGTACGCTCGCGGTCCGGGCGTCGACAGCACGGATCCCGAGTCGCTCGGGCACGCCGTTCGGCTGGCCGAAGAACTCGGCGCAGACGTGGTGAAGACCGGCTACTCCGGTGACGGCGAGTCGTTCCAGCGCGTCACGGAGTCGACTCGTCTCCCGGTCGTCATCGCCGGCGGGTCAAAGGGAACCGATCGTGAGACGATTGAGATGGTTCGGGGAGCGATGGACGGCGGTGCGGCCGGCGTCTCGATGGGTCGCTCGATTTTCCAACACGACGACCCCGAGGGGATCGCAAGTGCGGTGTCCGCGGTTGTTCACGACGATGTCAGCATCGACGAGGCGCTTCGCGTCGGCGGATTCGTCGAAGCGTAGACGTAGCGTGTCGCATTCGTTTCGAATCGGTGGCCGCGGCCCGTTCCTGTTCGTTCCGCAGTTTTCAAGCCCGGTGCCCGTGAGTCGTTCAGTATGACACGCACGGTCTGGGTCAAAGCGGATGCCACGGTCGGAGACTGGAACACGCGAAAACGCCGGATCACGGCCGGGATCGAGGCTGGCGTCGACTGGGTGCTCGTCGACGAGGGCGACGTCGATAAAGTCAGAGAGCTCGGCGATGTCAACGTCGCTGCGTTTCTTGCCGACGCAGATGTCGTCGACGGCGACGACGGGAGCGCCGAGGCCGACGCCTATTTTGTCGGTAAGGACGGCGAGGGCGACGGGACGATCGACCTCCCGGACGACTTCGCCGGCTCTGCGGATCTCACGACGCTCCGCCGGCGCGACGACCGCGCACAGGGTGCGTACGTTCGCGTGCTCGGAACCGAGTACGAGGCGTTCGCCGAGGAGGCTGCGGCAACCGCCGATTTTACCGTGATCGTCGGCGAGGACTGGTCGATCATCCCGCTCGAAAATCTCATCGCACGCGTTGGCGAGGAGACTCACCTCGTTGCGGGTGCGACCACCGCTGCCGAAGCGCAGACTGCCTTCGAGACGTTGGAGATCGGTGCCGACGGTGTCCTCCTCGATACCGACTCGCCCGATGAAATACGCGGCGCGGTCGAGGCTCGTGACGCGGCCGACCGCGAGACGCTCGACCTGCGGTACGCGGAGGTCACCGCCGTCGAACGCACCGGAATGGCGGACCGCGTCTGTATCGATACTGGATCGCTGATGGACGGCGACGAAGGGATGCTCGTCGGCTCGATGTCTCGCGGCCTCTTCTTTGTCCACGCGGAGACCGCCGAGTCGCCGTACGTCGAATCGCGCCCGTTCCGAGTAAACGCGGGTGCGGTCCATGCGTACGTCCGCAACCCGGAGGGCGGCACGAACTACC